>JAJSAJ010000038.1 GCA_024274855.1 Planctomycetota bacterium
CTGCAGCATGGTAAGCCCTATATCTCGTTTGCCAAACTGAACGGTCTGCCGATCGGCGAGTTGCCGGCGGCTTCTGGGAATGAACATCAAGGCAAATGGGCCGATGCCGCCTTGACTTTGTCTGCCGACACGATCGAACGGCTGACCGAGTGGAATCAGCTGGTCCTGGATAACCCGAACCGCGATTCGTTCAAAGTGCGGCGGTTCTGGATTGAATTGCAATGGAAAGATGGAACCAAAGCCTCGTCCAGTATTGCCAGTACCGTCTATTCGCAACCTGGCACGTGGCTGTACGCGGAAGGGACCGGGGTCCCGTTTGGCCGGAGCATTCCGGTGACAATTCGGCTGCCGATGAAGTGACACCGAGCCCGCTCTCTTGTGCGTGAGCAAGTCTGGCCGGCTACCACGCACGTGTTACCGGCTGTGCGTGGGACTCCTGATCCGGACCTGCCCGGACGGAAGAGCTTTGCTTCACCGCCTAATATCGGTTTTGTTACGTTCCTAGTAGATTACAGCGACCATATCTATCAATCAGAGTAGCCGTTCACGCTGCTGGGGGCTGACGCAATGTTCGGCGGAGACAACGTTCATTTACGCGAACGCATTGTGTCGCCGAAAATGGGTCTGACCCCTTGGAAGCGAACCGACGGCCTACATTCCGTGAACGGTTATCAATCAGACAATCAATCAGAAAGACGAGCGAGTGCGTGACCATGATGCTTGGACAGTCGAAACAAAATGCCATGGCGGACTATAACGATTCGGAACGCGATGCCACCGCCAGTGCAAACACTTGCCATCGAGCGTGGGTTGTGATATTGGTGCTGTCGGTACTGTTCATGACGCCTGTCACGTCGGGACAGACTGCCCATTCCTCTCGGTTCACACCGGTACAACTTGCAGCGAATTCAGAAGAAGACACGTACTATGACCAACTGGTTCGCAAGATCGAGCCGGATGGTGTTGGGCACCGGGAACGACTCGGCCTATACCTCGCGTTCTTTCGACGCGAGATGATTAACGATCCTCGCCTGTTTGCATGGCATATAACTGTCACTGTGACAGGTATGCGGCATGTGAGGTTGGGTGGCTTTGTCGAATTCAAAGAGACCCACGTTGCTCTGATCGAGTTTTTGAAGCGTCTTGGGTTCACGTCTTTGGAGGATCGAATCGAGACTTTGCCTTCATCAGATCTTGGAGACAACCGGTTTGCATTTGTTACGTCGACGCACAGTTTGGCGCGCGAACGCCCAGGCGCGGACGAAGAAGTCGTGACCGATTGCCTGTTGGGTGAGCCGCTCTGTGTGTTGAAAAAGGCTGAGAATGGTTTCCTGCTCTGCCACACAGGCGAAGGCTATGTGGGCTATGTCTTGGCGAATGATGTATACCGTGTGAACTCGCGACAGTTCCAACAGTATCAGGCGGGACCGATGGTTGTCTTGACCGGAGACTACCAGATGGAAGATGGTCGACGCTTGCCTGCCGGGGCTCGAATCAAGTATCTGAAGAAGATCGAGCGAGAGTTGCGAGTGGAACTGCCTGGCGGTCAGCAGGCGACCCTCCCTCAATCGTCCTGCTGCCTGTATGACGGTCGCTCGAATCAGCGTGTACAACGCGTCATCCAAGGAGCACGACGATTGCTCGGGACACCCTATCTTTGGGGTGGCAAGACGTCCATCGGCACCGACTGCTCTGGATTGATACAGACGGCATTCGCTGCCGAGGGCATCTATTTGCCGCGGGATGCCAGTCAGCAGATCTATCTGGGACGGTTGACGGGTACACGTTGGTATCGAGCGGGGATGCGGGCAGGCGATACGCTCTATTTTCTTGGCTCCCGAGGCAAAATTCGACACACGGCACTTTACCTCGGGGAAGGACAGTACATCGAAGCCGTGAGAAAAGTCGTACGAATAACCAGTTTTCGCCCCGAAGACCCAAACTACGACCAGCTCCGAAGCCAGAGTTTTGTCTTCGCGAAACGACTGTTCGAATAGCCGGCCACGGATGAGGAGAGGGGAAATGGCCCACGGATGGCAAGGCGGCCCACGGATAAGCAGAGGGGAA
>JAJSAJ010000574.1 GCA_024274855.1 Planctomycetota bacterium
CAGAAGTCGTTCGACGACACGAAGTGGCGTCGGTACCTGCACGCCTACTATTGGATGGTCGAAACGGTCGACGCGGAGATTGGAAAGATGCTTGACGCCCTACGTTCCAATGGGCTGGAGGAGGAGACGCTCATCGTGTTTACCAGCGATCATGGTGATGGGCTGGCCGCTCACCAGTGGTTGGGCAAATGCTGTCACTACGAGGAAGCGATGCGAGTGCCCTTGATTGTGAGTTTTCCGAGCGTCATCGACCCGCGCCGTGTTGACCGGACGCACTTGATCTCGAACGGACCGGATGTCTATGCAACGGCTTTGGACTACGCCGGAGTGACCATTCCGAAGGGCTGTCAAGGCAAGAGTCTGCGTCGCCTGCTGGAAGCAGCGGCTGCCCCGGATGCGTGGCGCGATCAGGTCGTCTCGGAGATCTGGATCCCTGGCAGTACCGATCCGACTCCGGGGAATCCCTGGAAATCGGCGTGGGGACGAATGCTCCGCACGGCACGTTTCAAGTACACGATCTACGACCGGGGCAGGCATCGCGAACAGTTGCACGACTTGCAGAACGATCGCTTTGAAATGCACAATTTGGCCACGGATCCGAACTACCGCGAGGTTCTGACGGAGCACCGACGGCGGCTGGCCGGATGGTGCAAAGAAACCAAGGATGCGAAAGCAATTCCGTACGTTGTGGGCTTAGGATTCGCCAATCAATAACTGTCGCACTCTTCCGCGTACAGCCCCCCATGGGCTCGTCCCATGGGTGAATCAGTCTCGCAGCTAAGGAGGATCGCCGCACGAACGCCCTCGAGTAAACGCGACAACAATTGATTCGCCGGTCCTTAACCATCAAGGCGGCCAAGAGAACGAGCGGCACAATTGTATAAGTTCGAAGTAAGGGACGTGTTCACTTATGGTGTCAGTACGACTCCTGTTCGCGGAGGAATCGTCAGTGCAATACGACTGTCCTGAACCACGCAGTGATTCAGCGTCCCGAGCAGCGAGCGCAGGGACTGGCCGTCGGCCAGATGCCGGCCGGTTGGGACGTTAATCGCCGCGGAATCGTCGCTTGCGTTGACGATAACCACTAGCGTTTCCGAAGCGTCGTAGCGCACAAACGCGTATTGCCGGTCGTGTGCATAAAGCGACTCGATGCCGCCACCTCGCAGGGCCGAATGCGCATGCCGCAGTCCGATCACCTTGCGAAAATACTCCAGCATCTCATGATCCCATACTGATTGATCGTCCCAGGGAAATGGCCAGCGTGCATCCTGATCACGATGTGGGCGATCATAACGCTTGGTCCCGCGAAGTGCGATTTCATCACCATAGTAGACCGAGGGCGTACCGGGGAACGTCATTTGCAACAGGGTGGCCAGACGCAGCGTGGCCTTGTCTCCCCTTGCGATACTCAGTACGCGCGGCGCGTCGTGACTGTCCAGTAAGTTGAATTGAACCTGAGTAGTCTCCCAGTCATACTCGGCAAGCAACTGGTCGATGCGCCGCCCATACTCGGTCGCGTAGATTTCCGGATAGACATCGTAGGACCGATCCTGGACCAGCGAGTGGCTGACGCGGTCGCCGGCGACAAACGCGATTGTTGCTGCCGCGAAAACGTAGTTCATTGTGGCGTCAAAACGGTCACCCCGCAGCCAGTCGGGCGCCGCACGCCAAATCTCCCCGACCAGATAGGCATCCGGCTTGACGGCGCGTACGCGGCACCGAAACTCCTCCCAGAAACCGGCCGTTGTGATTTCGGCAGGGACATCCAGACGCCATCCGTCAATGTCGAATTCCCGAACCCAGTATTCCGCGATTCCCATCAGGAATTCACGTACTTCGGGATTGTCCGTATTGAACTTTGGCAGCGCGCGGTTGCCCAGCCAGCAGGCATAGTTCGCCGGTGTCGTTCCCGTGTAGGGAGCCAGTGGCCAATCCTGGATTTGGAACCAGCCCAGCCAGGCCGAATGCGGTCCGTTTTCGAGTATGTCATTGACCTGGAAGAAACCGCGGCTGGCATGATTGAAGACGCCGTCGAGCACGATCCGAATACCCCGCGAGTGCGCTTCGTGAACCAACGTTCGCAATGCGGAATTGCCTCCCAGCAAAGGATCGACTTTCTCGTAATCATGCGTGTGGTAACGGTGGTTGCATGCAGATTGGAAGATAGGAGTCAGGTAGATCGCGTTGATGCCCAGGTTGATCAGGTAGTCCAGGTGTTCGACGATGCCGAGCAGGTCGCCGCCATGGTACCCTTGCTGCGTTGGGGGCGCATGCCAGGACAAGACGTTCGCCGGCTTGCGAATCTGTTCACTTCGAGCGAATCGGTCCGGAAAGATTTGATAAAAGACCGCGTCCTTGGCCCAAGCGGGCCGTTGGACTGTGTCGGAACTTCTTTCGTCCGTCATAACTGCTTCCTGAATTCGTGTCACCGGTCGTGGGGAAAAAGGCAGCCTAAGTGCAAAATGGTGCGAGTTTTTAGTGTTCTGTCAGAACAAGGAATCGGGAGTTGGGCTCTCGTTGCTGGGGTTTCCAGCCCGGGCATGCTGGAGCAAGATGCTCCAGCCACAATCTGGGAACCTAAACATTTAGGTTTGACAAGGCAGTCGTGTTTTGTTCGAACCACGCCACGCCTCGAACAGAACATACTCGAACAGAACATAGATGAATAGGTCTTCTTGGGACAGCAGGGATCCGTCCCGGATACATCGCATGCACGACCCGTCAGTTCAACGAAAGCCATGAATAGTCAGTGCTAGACCGCGTGAGCTTTGTTACAACGAGAATAAGTTATCCACCGGGCTTATTGCTTTTCCTGTTGAGCCCGCGGATCATAGTCAGTTGATCTGTTATTGTGCTCAAGGAGTATCTCTCATGAAACGACGGCGATTTCTTTCGGCCGCGATGGCTACGATTTCGAGCTGGCTTGTTCGCCGACGCGTCTTGGCCGGCGAGCTCAATAACTCGAGTGGAGGTTCTTCCTGCTCCGCTGGATCGACAGAAGACGCGACCCAGCATGAAAGCAATTCACTGGAACAGGTCACCTACCTGCGAAAAGTGCCGGTGCGTTACGCAGCGGACGTCGTCGTTCTGGGGGGCGGCATTGCTGGAGTGTCGGCGGCTTGTGCCGCTGCTCGGTCCGGTGCCAGCGTGATCCTGGTCGAACGATTTGCCATTACGGGCGGTGATTTGACGTCGGGTGGAGTTGCTAATTTCTGCGGGCAGCTTCATGGCCAGGGAGAGGTATTCGACCGGATACTTCAGGATCTGCATAAGTTCAAAGCCATCGACGCCAAACGCCCTGTTGTTCAGTATGAAATTCTGGCGATCGTGCTCCAGGAGATGCTGTTACGGCATGGTGTCAAGCTGTTGCTGCACACACGCTTTGTCGATGCGCGGACGCGAAACCAGCGACTGACCGAGTGCATTGTGTGCGGAAAATCTGGTCCTGAAGCGATCCGTGCTCGGCAGTTTATCGATTGTACCGGGGACGGTGATGTGGCGCGAGCGGCTGGATTTGACATCATGAAAGGACGTCCCGCGGACGGCTTGCAGTTGCCGATGTCCTTGATGTTCTTCGTCCGTCATGTCGAAGCCAATGAGGCTTTCCCTCAATTGCCCGATGATTGGTTTGTGCCGATTCGGAGGCGTACCGATTTACCTATGACCAGCATCTGGCCAGATGGCCCACGCAGTAACGCGCTGAAAATCAAAATCCCCAAATTTGATGCAACGGACACTGAGAGCCTTACCCGGGCTGAAATCCGAGCGCGTCGCCGCATGATGGAAGTCCTGGACTATTACCAGCGCATCGAACACAAACCGTGGCGATTGGATCACGCTTCTCCCATCATCGGTATTCGCGAAGGTTGCCGGATCAGCGGTGACTATGTGCTGACGGTTGATGATCTTCGCGCAGGACGTAACTTTGACGACGCGGTCGCGCGTGGCACGTTCTACCTGGATGGCCACAAGCCGGATGACGACAAGCGGACGTACATTTTGAAGAAAAGCGAGATGCAGGTCCCCCCGTACCAGATCCCGCTTCGATCACTGTGCGCCAAAGACGGTCGTAATTTGATGATGGCCGGTCGATGCTTCTCGGCCGATCAGCTGGCATTGTCATCGGCCCGAGTCAGCACAACTTGCTCGATGATGGGACAGGCGGCAGGGATCGCCGCCGCCATGAGCGTGCAGAATAACTGCGATCCACGCGACCTCGAAGCTGCTAAGGTGCGTCGTGTCGTCGAGCAGCGCGGCGCGTAGCTAAAAACATGAGCGATTGTTTTTGGGTCCCCTGAGAAATTAGAAAAAGGAAGAGGGACAGGCACCGTTTTCGTCGCTTACGGTCAATACGCGGACCTCGTCGCTGTGGACTCGGTAGACTATTCGAAACGAATACACGAATAGTTCGCGAATGTCTGACCGATTGTATTCGGGTACGATCGAACCTGAGTCGGGAAAACGCTCTAGCTGTTCCGGACGCGCGAGAATTCGTGAATAGACCGATTCCGCATACGCCTCGGATTGGTCAGCGATGAAATCGTATATGCCGAGTGCATCTTTGGAAGCGCGTGCCGTCCAGCGAACGTTCAACCGTTAACCTTTCCGCGTTTGGCTTTGTGTTCAACCAGGCGTCGTCGCATCTCGTCGGTATCAATAAGTCTCCCGGCTGCTTCATCTTCTAAGCCAGCCTCAATCTGTTGCCGGACGTAGAGATGGTACTGCACATCTTCCCATGAGGCATTGTCAGGAAGTAAATCCAGAATAGCCTTGGCGACTGCCTTTGTGGGTTCGGTAGCGTGTGACATAGTTTTTCTCCTACACGAACATCGTACCACAGGAGAACAACGGAGTCGACGGTTGCCCGAGTCCGTAAAGCCCACGGGTTTCAGTCGGATAACGAATTGAACGAATTAACGAATTAACGAATTGCGATCTATGGAGGCACAGGAGGTGCAGGCATAGATCGTGCGTTGAAGTTTGGCGGCGCCGCGACGGGCGGGGACACCTTACTCAGAAGGAGTATACCAGATAGGGTCAGGTGGTGCAAAACCTGGGAGGTGAAGTTGGATCGGTGGTGGCGGTTGG
>JAJSAJ010000575.1 GCA_024274855.1 Planctomycetota bacterium
ACAACTTGCTCCATTTACAAGCGGACGGGCTCGACAGCGTGAAATGGGAAAAGCGGCTCTTGGAGACGGGTGACCACAGCGTCTGGTTTGCCGTTTCGATGTCTGAGACTCCCGAGCAGCTACTGCGAAAAAAGCGGCAACTGGAGCAACTGGAGAGCGTTCAACGCGTCGAGGAAATAGTCTCGTTGCTTCCACCACCTGATGCGATCAAATCCCAGATAATTGGCCAGATTGGCGTCCAGCTCCGGGTTTTGCCATCTCAGGTTCCCTTACTGCCGGTGGTGCCTCGGGAGATTCTGATTCGCGAATTGCATCGAACGCGAACGTTGGCAGGCAGCTTATCGCATCAGGTACCCGGATTGCTTCTGCCGCTATCGGATATCGAGCAGCGGCTGAAGACGGATAGTTGGCCCAGTTGTTCCGCGCGGATATCCCGGTTTCAGCAGCAGTTGGCCGCGTCGACTTTGGGACAATTGCATCAACTACGAGCGATTGCAGATCCGGCGCCGCCCAAAGCCACTGATTTGCCACCTGCGGTACTTGCGAGGTTTGTTGGTCGGCACGGGCGCCAGTTGATGCGAATCTACGCTCGCGGCAACATCTGGCACCGGCAGGCACTGGCTCAATTCGTGCACGACCTGGAGTCGGTGGATCCGAATGTGACAGGCCATCCGATCCAGACCTACTATGCTTCGAAGCAAATGCAGACCAGTTATATTCACGCGGCTGTTTACTCGGCGTTGGCTGTTGCGATCATCTTGATGTTGGATTTTAGTAGCATCCGGATGGTACTCCTGGCGATGATGCCCATGGCATGTGGGATGACCAAGATGCTCGGACTGCTTGGCTGGCTTGGAATCCCGCTGAATCCGGCCAACATGATTGTCTTGCCCTTGATATTGGGGATCGGCATTGACGATGGTGTTCACATGGCTCACGACTATTTGCGGCGGGGTGGAACGTATCGTGTTGGCCGCTCAACGGCCGCGGCGGTGGTACTGACCTCGGCAACGACGATGGTCGGGTTTGGCAGCATGATGCTGGCTCGGCATCAGGGGCTCCGAAGTCTGGGCCAGATACTGACGTTGGGGGTTTTTTGTTGCCTGGCAACGACTTTAGCAACGTTGCCCGCGGCTTTTTCGGTCTTGGCACGGTCTCAGCATGCTTTGGCACGGCCCAAAGGGGCGTCTCGTCCTGCCGCCCCCGCTGGTCATTTGCTGAGGCCTCGGCGGCACGCGCCACGGAGCTTGGCTACCGAGGTTCGTGACGACTAGGTGGACAATCGGGCCGAGTGCCCCGCTTTTCTCACAGACCAAATGCTGCTAGTCTAAGGACTTGTCCCAAATTCAACTTGGTCCGCAAAATGCCGCGACTGAAAACGCTCGCTGAGTGTTGTGTGCCCCGCAGGACCTTTTCCGCAATCCGTCAATTTGTTTTCCATGCCTAACGGAGGACCCCCCCCGATGACCAAGCCACGCCGCAAGCTCAAGAAAGCCAACCATGGGCAGCGCCCTGCTAACTGTAAGGCCCGAAAGTCAAAACGGCAGAAAATCAAGACGTAACGATTGGCACGCCAATCGTAGCAGGCTTCCGGGGCTCCCTATCCGGCAGTGGTCGAGGTATCCAGACGTGTCGAGCAAAGAACTGATTTATGATCTTTCGAAGATCGATTTCGATCATGTCGTTTGCGACATCGAAGAGATCCGTCGTATCAATCCGCAGCGATACGAGATGGAGCAGCTGACGGCGGTTGTTTACGAAAGCACGGAAGAGGGTGTATGCATTGGCTACAAAGACGTGGCACGGGATGAATTCTGGGTGCGAGGTCACATGCCGAACATGCCGGTGATGCCCGGTGTGATGATGCTGGAAGCGGCTGCGCAAATCAGTGCCTATTTTGCACAAAAATACGACTATCTGGGCGCCAAGATGATTGGCTTCGGCGGCCTGGAAGAAGTCCGTTTTCGAGGGCCAGTTATCCCGGGGGATCGGTTGGTGTTGATCAGCCGGTTGCTCAAGTCACGCCGCGGGCGGATGATCATTTGCCGGTTCCAGGGTGCTGTGGGTGACATGGTTGCGGTTGACGGAGTTTTGAAAGGAATTCCACTGCCTGTTGACGTGTTGAAATGATTCGGGCCATGCTCCCATTGTCGACATCCAATTCTTTTCCGGTCGTTCCTCTTTGCTGGTAATTGCAAGTGAGCCCATGGGTCGTCGCTCGCTCAGAAACATTGCCGCCGGTCTTGATCTCTCCTCATGGTTGCTGGGCGAAGACGAATTGCCCGAGCCCTTTACCGTGGAAGCCCTGTTCGGCCGCACGGCTCCACTGGAAATCGAAGTGGGAACCGGCAAAGGGTTGTTCTTGCAGCATGCAACCAGCCAGTTTCCGGACCACGATTTTCTTGGTGTCGAGATTGCCGGAAAGTACGCGAGATTCGCTGCCGCCAAGCTGGCCAGCCAAGAGTGCGGCAATGGCAAGATCGTGCGGGGTGACGCACTTCGTCTTTTTCACGAAGTGTTGCCCGACCAGTGTGCCATGGCCGTCCATGTCTATTTCCCTGATCCCTGGTGGAAAAAACGGCATCGAAAACGGCGCGTCATGCGCATCGGCTTCATCCAGGATGTACAGCGGGTACTGATCGACGGAGGTACGCTGCACTTCTGGACGGACGTCGAAGAGTATTTCCGTGCAACGCTCCAGCTGATTCACAAGTCGACCGCTCTCGACGAATCAGTCGTTCCCGAACCTTCGTCGCCCGAACACGACTTTGACTACCGCACACATTTCGAACGTCGGATGCGTTTTCATAATGCCACCATCTACCGCGCGCAGTTCCAAAAACGAGTCGCCAAATAGAATGAGTCTGCCGGTTCCTGATAGGCGTCTACGGTGCGCGCACAAAAAGACGGCCGTATCCGGAAAGATACAGGCCGTCGGTCGTCGAATAGCGGGGGAGCGTGGTGGGCAACGTTCGTCCCCGATTATGGGGCACTTCGATGCCTTC
>JAJSAJ010000576.1 GCA_024274855.1 Planctomycetota bacterium
AGCTGGAGGCACTACGAATATTCGACCAGGTTGCGTCGTAGGTCGTCAGCACGCCGTACGGGCTGTAGACGTACCGTTCCAACGCATCGCCGCCCGCAGAGACGATCGTCGTCACGCTAAAATTGGCATCCGCAAGGTAGTAGATCCGCCCGTCGTCGCACGTGCTGGCGCTGTCCGTATTCTCGTCACGCAAGACGGCCGCGTCAATGTAACACAGCGACCAGACGTATTGATACTTAGGCTGCAGGCTCTCCGGGCCCGTGTTCTCGCTGCTTGAGTGCCGCGTCTCCATGACCTGCCAGCCGCTGTTGTAGAGCGTGTGCACATACGTGTCGATTCCGTTCGGGCTTGCCGGGCTGTCCGTGTCGATGTGCTTCTTCACCCGGCGTGCCAGGCCATCGTATTCGTATTTGGCCACGACCGTCGCGCCGTCTTTCACCTCGACCAGACGGTTCCACGCGTCCCATTTGCACGTAAGGCCAGTGGACAGATTCGACGGCTTGGGCACGCGCGATCAGCCAGTTCACGCGCCGTCCATCGGGCAGCCGCAGTATCCTTGTTCGAAGGCCGGCAGGTGCAGCGGGTAATGCCAGACCATTTTCCGCGACAGCTGGCGATAGACAGCTCGATTAGCCGTGAAACAATCCGCCGTAAGGACTGCGGGCTGATTGCAATGTGCTTGGGCACACAGGCATTCTCTTTGCGGACCGATTAGATTGCCAGTTTGGAGCATGTTTTGTGTCACAGCAACTACAGAGTCACCCAGCTGCGTTGGCTCCTCCGCCCAGGCATCCACATTACAAGCTCTAGCACACTTGCACGGCTCGACACTCAGCTGGGGCAATACATCACAGCACTGTGGTTCGTGCCCAACCTCATTCGGAACACGACGCAAGGGCTCGCGTCACGGTACCATCTCACCAATCAACATAATGGCACCGACGTACCATTTGGTTCCGTCATATTTTTCCGGATGCTGCTTGAAATCGGATAAACGGGGCGTCTGCAAGATCTTCGCTTTGTCCGGCTGTTGGGGATCAATGGTCGCAGTCAAACTGTGGACGCCATCCGGCAATCCAGACCCAATCACCAACATACTGAGCCGATGATACGAACAGTATCCGTCGAAGCGCCGTTTGATCACGGGATCGCCGTGATCCAACTGGACAGCGACCTGCCCACAATCCGGTCCGAGCAGGTCGTAGAAGCCGGCGTAAGATCCCTTGAACCGAAACGACACGGTCTGGCCAGGCCGCTCGGCCCGCCAGATCGCCGGCATTCGTTTGCCAAATCTTCTGACCAATGTGTTGTCGGCCGGCAACTTCACCCACCCATCACTCAACCGAGCCTGGTCCAACGGAATCATTTTGGCGTTTTCCCAGTTGTCTGCGACCATTGGCCTGCGAAGGGAGTGCGGTCCGGGGTGCCCCACCGCTTCCATGGCCCGTAGCGATCGTGCCACAACCTGAAGATAGATTTCGTGGCCGGTATCCGGATACGGGTGGACGCCATCGGGAGAAAAAGGAATCCTGCCATCCGGAAGCCTGCCTGACTTGCCCGTTTTGGGACGAGTCGTTTTGAAGACAAGCTCGCCGCTCTTTTCCAATTTGGCCACTTCCATTCCCATGTGAATCGAGGGAATACGATAGTAGTCCGCCAGAACCTCCATGGCACTGGCCGCACGTGGAAACTTGTCCGACTGAAGGTCTTTCAACATCGATTGGGTCAGGGTGTAGACATAACAGATATCGGTCGCCGGATTCGCCCTCCACGTCTGCCGCACAATGCCTTCCATCGCGCGGTGAATCTGCGCGGGTGCCGTCCCGCCATCATTCACGGCAAACTCGACGAACAACAAATCCGGCTTGAACTGGAGCACATCATGCTGCAATCGAAAAACGCCCAGATTGGACCCGGTGCCACCGATCGCCGCATTGATCTCTTCAACCTTGGCTTTTGGAAACTGTTTTTGAAACCAGACCAGCGTCTTGGGGCGCCATCCGGGCTGCGCCGTGATACTCCCGCCCAGATAGGCAATTCGCACCTTCTTTCCTGCTCGGAGCTTGGCAAACACATTCGGCAGCCCGTCCCGAACCTGGCACTCCACGGCATCGCGCAGTGGATTGGAATCAGCTGCCGAAAGTCGATCGACCGTCAAGACAGATACCAGCCCGACCACACAGTACAACGCCCGTCGAATCATCCTTCTCTCCTTTTGAGTAAGAGTTGCTACCGCGACACGCGGGAGTGCAATCTACTTTCGTAACCGTTCACGGAATGTAGGCCGCCGGTTCGCTTTCAAGGGGTCAGACCCATTTTCGGCGACAAAATGCGTTCGCGTAAAGAAACGCTTGCTCCGCCGAAAATTGCGTCAGACCCCAGCGGCGTGAACGGCTACCTACTTTCGTTGGCTCACGGCTTCCCCACGCGTTGAATTCGCACGTTATCCAGATAAAACGACGTATCGACAGACGCCGAGCTTATAAAGCCAAGCCAGTGAACCGCGTCGAATGATTCGCCTCGGATCGGGAGGTTTTCGAACTTCTTGACCGGTTGATCAGCTACCTGAAGAGTCATCGTGAAGTGTTCCTCCGATTGCTTTCCCACGAGCGTCACCATTTCCACGTGCAGCCAGGTGCGGAGAGGCATGGTTACCAGAAGTTTTCCTGCAACGGTCACTTTTCCACCAGGGCCAAATTGCACACTCGGTCCCAGGTTCTTCGGGTATGCCTTCTTGTCTCGCCATTCGGCAATGAACTGAGCCGCGTTGTCCAACCAACAATCGAAACTCAGCCGGACACGCCCTTCACGGAAATGCGGTTCGTAATAGAAGTGCGGCTGCCAGCTTGGATGCAGTCGTTCCGAGTCCGTGATCTTGAGGCTCTGCTTGCCGGTTCGAGCACGTTGATTGGTAACGCGAATCGAACCACCCTGCTCTTCGCCACTCACATGGGCATGATCCGGCCCTCGCCCAACTGGTGTTTTTTCGAACCCGTCATTGACCTCGAGCGGTGCGGGCGGAGGTGTTGGAGGGGGCAGCGGAGTATTCGGACATTGCGAATGGGTCACCTCGTTGGCCCAGACCGGATCTCCGTAAAGCCCAACCGAACCGGTCTGAATCGGTTTGAAACCCAGCTTCAACGCAGGAGAATCGGAGCGGAGTCGGAAATCATGTTCGGCAACATTACGAAACTTCGGGTCGGCGATTTGGGAATGCTGGTACAGCCCAAGTTCCTGCCATTGCAAAAAATCACGGCCATAAAACCGAAGCCGATTGGCGTCTTGCGTATCCCAGTAGATATTCTGGTCCCAATCACCCAACGGCTGTTTAGCCGCCAGACGTTGCTTCAGTGAACGTTCACCATAAGGAACCAACAGCTTACCCTGCGTGAGATAGACAATATTTCGGCGAAATGTGCTGGGACGTTCCTCTGAATACGGCCAAAGAGCATAGTCGGCCGACAGAGCAAAAATGTTATTTCGAATCGTGTGCTCATGTCCTCCATTGTTGAACATCATGCCACCGCTTCGCGTGTTATAGACGATGTTGTTCTCGACCAGGTAGTTGCCGCAATGCGCATCGAGGTAGATGCCCCAGCCGAAAGGAGGATGCGAGTACGGCCAGATATCGTGGAAAACATTGTTTCGAATGATACTGCCTGGTGAAACACCCAATGCATAAATGAGCCCCGCATCACTCAATACACCGTGCACCAAATCGTGTACATGGTTGTACTCGATGATGTTGTGATGCGTACGGTTCGGCTTCAACCCCCAATTCCAGCCAATACTGATCCCGGAATAAAACAGATCGTGAATGTCGTTATGTGAAATTTGATTGTGGCTGCTTTGTGCAACCCAGATTCCAATGCCGGCCGCATAGACACGCCCACCGTCAAACACATGGTTATTGTCCACCAAAGTCCGACTCGTTTCCGACTGGTCCGTCTTGGCCATGTTTGCCTCGCCCACACGAATGCCGCCCGCTCCAAGATCAAACAGGCGGTTCTGTTGGATTCGGCAGTCCTTGCATCCACGGCGAAACCAGATACCATAGCTGCCAACATGTGCTACCTCGCAGCGCTGGATCACGCACTGACTGGCACCATCGGCCATTATCGAGGCAGGTACTTCAACAGCAGCCTGCGTGCTGCTGTTCCCTTTCGGATCGAGTACCCAATCAGAATAGTGAAACGCCAGCTCACGTAACGTAACGCATTTCACGAGCGTGCCGCGATCTGAGTCACCGGCGAAGCGAACCAGTTCTGTCAAACGTGGCGCGACGACGCGCGTCTTACTGAGATCCTCGCCCGGAAGCGGCCAATAAGTTAATCGTCCCGTCTCGCGATCCAGATACCATTCGCCAGGTTGGTCAAGCAGTTCGCGTGCATTTTCCACGTAGTAACGTTGGTTCTTCTCCCAGTGTCCGATCCCCCACCATTCCTTCAACGGTGCCACGAACTGAACGATACTTGTGTCCAGGTCGACGGATTTCAAAGGGTGAATCGAGGTCTCCCACGAGTGCATCAAGACAAGGTTGACATCGGACAACTGTTGCCAGACCCGAATGTTGCCTGGGGAAAAAACGAATCGGTCACGCGCAATCCGCCGCCCTTTCGCATCGGGTGGACCGGGCAGCAAGCGGGCAATTCGGTAGTACCCGACATTCGGCCCTCGTGCTCGCTGCCGCCGAGATCCATCGACAAACAACTGCCGAAAATACCAGCCATGTTGCTTGACATCCGGAATCACGGCTTCCCACAACGGTCCGTTTTGTCGAAATCCCGTCACGGTTCGCCCACCACTGAAGATGGGCCGATCGCCCCGGTAAGCCGTATAGACAATCGGTTCTTCAGGCGTACCCGAATCCTGAGGTTCCAACACAAAAGGATGGTCCAAATTGTATTCGCCGGCGTGCACGTGGACCGTGACCGGTCCCGGCAAACCCTTGCCGATCGATTTCAGTTTCCGAATCGCGTCCCGTGCTCCTCGCAACGAGGCAAATGGGCCATCGGTTTCCGAATCGTTCGGCTTCGCTAGTTTGCCGGACCATCTGTCGTGCCCATCCGTGGCAACATGGTATTCAACCGTTGCTCCAGCCCAGGTCCGCAAAACCATGGGACTTACCACACAACAACACAGACTGATCACAACCGACTGTAAGGCGGCAGCACAATTCATGACAGGCCTCAATTGCAGTTACTTGGCGAAGCGGAAGGAGTATATGTCCGCATCACTCAATCTAACACGAAGGCGCACGTTCTTGCCCGCCAGACTACTGACGTCCGAGCCATCCTTCCAGATGACCTCGTGAGCAATCTCGTCGCCAAATAACAGCTGGCTGTCCTTTAATGAAAAGCCTTCACACGGTTCACCGGCTGCATCGCACAATTCAAATCGCAAAGACCCCACAGCCGACGTTGCGTAATTGACCATCAGTTTCTTTCCCGAAAATGTAAACGGTCGAGTCAATAGCTCGCCACCAGCTCGATCAGCGCCGACCGAAACAAAACCATCGATCCTCAGCAGGCCGCGGCGAACACGGGCTGTTGGATACCGGTAGTGTTCGGTCCAATAAATCGACATTTCGGTATCCGAGGTCTGCGCGAGTCCCCAGACGATGTAGTTATTCCGATCAGTCCACACCAACGGATCCGGTCCCGGGCGCACCAGCGCCTCCAACCAACGTTCGAAATGGACCCCATCACGGCTGCTCATCAACACGCCGTCATTTATTCCATTCTCCTTATGCGAAGGGACCTTCTTCCTCGCAGGAACGAACCGACAAGGAAACCCGAGATAAATGTGGGGCGCGCGAAAGTAGGGCAGCGTTGCATTCGTGTACAGATGCTCGTGCGGGGTCTCACCGTAGTCGAGCCATTGCGGCTGCGTCCAATGAATGAAGTCTGGAGACGTACACGTCTTGATATCACGAACACCATTATGAAAATCACGAAAGAAGCTGACGTAAGACTTGCGAAGCGGATCCCAGAACGCCAGGTTCTGCGAGTCGAACGCCCCGTCCGTAATGACGGGCTCTTCCCGCAATTTCGACCACTTGTAGCCGTCGGGCGAAACGAATGCAACCAATGCGTTCTTCGGCCCCGCACTGGCTAATGCCTTGTAACGATACTTGTCCGGAGCGTTCGGATTCGCATCTTTCATCACGGTAAAATTGTGTGTGCCCGCGCCCATCCAAACAATGTTGTTCTTTTTGGACCCATCCCACGAATACAGTCCGACATCCGGTCTCGTGAAGTGAACACCGTCCGAACTCTCCGCAACACAGGCGACCGCCTCTCGTTTCAAGTCCCCCCAACCACGATAGTACAAACGGTACTTGTCTCCGTCATGGAACAGGCCAAAGTAACCGCTGAATGGTCCTTCCCAAGGCCGATCCAGCTGCAACACGACCTCACGCGGCTGGGGATGGTGCAGCACTCGATTCGCACTTCCAGAAAGTCCGTCAACCATGAAACGATCGACAAACAGCTCTAACCTGGATCCAATATCCACGCTAATCTGGTTTTTCGGTTTGACTCGCTCGATCGTCGCTACTTTCCGGCCCCCTTTCACGACCAACTGCACATCGTCAAAGTCGAACGTACCACGATCGCCGACGTAGGAGTAAGCGCTGGCGGTCACCTCAGACGCGCCAAGCGGGGCGATCGCATCGACGTCGACGCGCACCCATCCGTCAGTCGGGCCGTCGGCACGCACGGAGACGTCGTGAATACGAGTGCCCAGATCGTCGTAGAAGTTGATGTAGAGTCCTGGCTTGCCGTTATCGGCCGTGCGCATCCATGCCGAGGCGGTGTACTTGCCGCCTATTCGTACCGGAATCCGTTTTGATTCCACGAAGATACCGGCTTTCGGATCGGTATCGAGCATCCTCAGATATCGACGTTCCGTATGGCCGCCATCGGCCATCAGCTGAACAATACTGCCTCGAACGACCGTCCAGCCCATCGGCAGTGGGCCACCAGCCTCTGTCTGCTCGAAGCTCGAATTGCCGACCAGATTCTCTGTTTCGCCGGGCGATCCCTCGCCGCAAAGGGCTAGAGGAAACAAGAACACGACGAGCCCAAGCACTGCCGCACAACCGGCGCGTGAGGGGAAAACACTCGAGCTTGGGCACCCGAATCGACCGTCTTGCGACAGGATGTTGGAAATCTTCTGCATAGTTGATACCACCTAACACGGGCTATGGCCATAAACAAATCGTTGAACGGACGTCCACGTCCGTTCATCCGACGGACGTGGGCGTCCGCCGGACAACATGCACGCACCATGCGCACATCCTACAAAGTATGACTCTAGCATGGCCTAGGGCCACAACCAAATTGCCAAACGGAGGTAGACGTCTGTTCATCCGACGGACGTGGGCGTCCGTCGGACCACGTGCGCGCACCGTGCGCGCATCCTCCAGAGTCAGACTCTAACACGGGCTCTGCCCGAGGAAAACATGACCCAAAAAAAGGCCCAGTCAGATCAGCCAGCCGAGGGATCGTGCCAACGGCGTTGCGCATCACGAAGCTTCGCTTGGAGCTCACGCAATATCGGCTTCGCTTCCGCGCTGGAAGACAAGTCATGCCGTTCCGAGCGATCATGGACAAGATCAAACAACTGCCACCGTTTGATTTTCGGATAATGGATCAGTTTCCAACGATCGGTCCGGATCATTCGCTGTACATCCCGGAAATAACAAAACACGTCGGAATGGATCTTGTCGGACTTCCCAAGCATCACCGGCACGGCACTCTTCGCTTCCACGGACTTGGGAATCGGGATACCGACCAGTTCGCAGACAGTCGGATAGATGTCGCGTAGATAGACCTGCGCGCCGACTCGCTTGCCCCGCGTAACTCCCGGTCCCCGGAACACCAGCGGCACACCGACCGTGTGTTGGTACATATTCTGCTTTCCTCGCAGACCATGACTGCCCATCGCAAGCCCATGATCACTGGTGAATACGACGATTGTATTGTCCGAGACGCCGCTGGTCTTCAGTGCGGCCAGAATACGTCCGACTTGTTGGTCCAAGTGTGAAATCACGGCATAGTAGACCGCCAGATCTTCGCGCACGGCCTTCTTGGTACGCGGCCAGGGTAACAGCTGCTCGTCTCGACCACGGAGGTTTCCATGGTCAAACGGATGTTCCGGGAGAAAGTTTTTGGGGACGGAGATCTTGTCGGGATCATACATGCTTTCAAAGCCTGGTGGCATCAGCAGCGGGTCGTGAGGCGCTGTGAAATTGACTTGAATGAAAAACGGCCGCTCCGACTTCTGGCGAATGATACTAATCGCCGCGTCAGCGAACTTCGCGCTGATGTTGGCCGTCAGGCCGACACCCTGTTCCGGAAACTTCTGTCTATCATCTGTTTGAAATACCCATCCGCGATAGCCGGTTACCGGCCGACCATGGTAATCTGTCTGGTCTTTCCACCACTTTCCACCGCCGCCGGAAAACAGTCCTCGAGACCGTTGGAATCCGTGCGTACTCGGTCGCCCATCGTTATGCCATTTACCGACATACCACGTGTCGTATCCAGCCGCGTGCATCGCTTGAGGCCACGTCACCAACTGCGGATCGATCCGGCCCCCGAAGTCGAACGCGCCGTTGCGAAAACCACTGCAGCCTGTCAGGATCTCCGCACGACTCGGCGTGCAAATCGGATTTGGTGAAACGGCTCGCAAAAAGACTGTCCCGGAATCAACGAGCTGGTCGAAAGTCGGCGTTGTGATCTGCTCATTCCCCAATCGGTGCACCGTATCCGGCCGTTGATCGTCGGTAAGGATCACCAGCACGTTGGGGCGCGACAGATCGCCGGCCCCCGACAGACCGCGCAGGCAAAACCATGCGAACATGGCCCCCATAAGCAACAGCCATGACCGTAAACGGACGATTCGTGGATTCATGTGCCTCACCTTTTCTTGCCTATCACCGAGTCTCGAGTAGCAGGGGTGCCACCAATGCCGAAACTCACTACACTTGTCCCGATCCCCCCTCGTGCCGTGTTGAATGCTAATCCTCGCTGTGCTTACGGAACAGGATCCAGAAAAAGACGGCGCCCGTCACGCCGCCAAGGCAGGCTCCTCCGAGAAATCCCAAGGGCAAGTACGCGTAGAAGAAGTCCATTCCACGGGCGAGGTTCGGACCGCTGTGTGGCTGGTTTTCGAAGATATAGTAAGCGACAACACAACCGAGAATGCTGCCGAGAATCGTTCCGAGTGTGCCACCGATAAGTATGCCGTATTCTACTTTCATAATCAGCTCAACTCCAAACTGAGTGCACGCACCAAGTTCGTGGCCGACACGGCACCGGCCAACATCCCCTGTAACCGTTCACGGAATGTAGGTCGCCGGCTCGCTTCCAAGGGGCCAGACCCATTTTCGGCGACAAAATGTGTTCGCGTAAAGAAACGCTTTCTCCGCCGATAATTGCGTCAGACCCCAGCGGCGTGAACGGCTACCATCCCCTAGTCTACCAGATTTCGCTTCGCGTTTGCTGCCTGCGTAGCCTCCGAGATTTTCATGCAAGCCGCCCATTTCGTGAATTGGCGTGTGAGAAGCCTTCCGAACAAACGCGGCAAGAAGGAGCCCGCGCGACCACGCTCACCGCCGCTTCCGCCCCATGCACGTCGCGCGAGCCAGAACGACTCCGGTCTCGCCATCCTCGCCGCGACCGACCCGGCTTTCACGCGGAGGCGTGCATTTCCCGAGTCAAAACGGTAAGATACGGCATTGTTCGTTTCCCCGAATCCGCTTCCACGCGCGAATCGGCCGCGACCTTTCGATGGTAGCTCGGGACGTTCACACACGTCCCAACGAAAACCGACAGCCCCCTCACAAGGGCAGTCGCAGCGAACAGAATGGACAGACTGAGACTCAATTCTCGATCCGGGGGCGACTGATGAACAAGAGCGACAGACAAACCGAAAAGCGGCCAAGCGTTCCACAATCGACCAAGACTGGATCGACCAAGACTGG
>JAJSAJ010000577.1 GCA_024274855.1 Planctomycetota bacterium
CAGTTCATGATCAATGGCGTTATCCACGGCGATCTTCAGTTGCTCTGCGAAGGCTGGCAAGATGAGACGCCGCCGGTGAATTCGGTGCGCACTCGGTTGCATTGCGTCGTCCCCGAGAGCGGAAGCCAATTCCAATTCGAGTATGAGTACGACTTTGGCGATGGCTGGAAACACGAGATTCTGTTCGAGGGGTGCCTGCCTGCTGCAAGAGGGGAACGGTATCCGCTGTGCGTCGAAGGTGAACGAGCTTGTCCACCAGAGGATGTGGGTGGTGTTTGGGGCTACCGGTCGTATCTGGAAACCTTAAGTGATCCAGACCATGAGCAATGGGACGAGACGAGCGACTGGCGTGGTCCATGCCGTCCAGACCAGTTCGATGCGGAGAAAGCGACGAAGGCGATGCGACGCGGGTTGCCGAATTGAGGGTAGTTCTTTGGATTAATCTTGCCGAGTTTCAATATCGTCTTGAAACAAGATCCGCCCACTGACGAACTGCGGTAAACGGACTTGTTCGTGGACCTGTCGCCCAGAGACCAGCATGGTAAAGATTCCGTTTACTCCATCGATATACGAACATGCGGCTCGGCTGATTGGGCGGTCGCCCTGGGATGTGTCTCGCGACCGTGACCTCTTGTTCTCCGGCCACCGCGCGGCGTACCTTCGGTACCATCATGATCCCATTGTCGTCGGAATCGACATCTATAACCTGGAAGCCGAGGCGTACGGCGCGGTGATTTGCGAGCCCCATGGAAACGGCATTCCCGCCATAACAGTGCCCTACTGCACGACACTCGAACAGGCTCTTGATTTGCCTCCGTTCGATCCGTTAGATGACGGTCGGATCGCCATGGCGATCGATGCAGGCAGGCAGTTGCAAGATGAGTTTCCTGACGCGGATGTCCGCATTCCCGTTGCCGGTCCGTTTTCGATTGCGTTCAACCTTCGGGGAATCAACGACTTGTGTCTGGATGCGGTATTGCGACCCGATGATACAGCCCGGATGTTGATGCGGCTGGCCGAGAATCAGCACGTGTTGTGTCAGGCGATCGTCGACAGCGGTTTGGACGTCGCATTTTTTGAATCGGCGGCCGCGCCTCCCATCCTGTCGCCGAGCCAGTTTCACGAGCTCGAAATGCCTGCCCTTGGACGCGCGCTGGCCATTGCGGAATCGGCCGTCGGCCATCCGGTTCCGTGCATCGTTGGCGGCGATACGTATCCCGTACTCCATGACATTCTGTCGACCGGAACCACCTACATTATCTGCAATGTCGAAACGGATCAGAAGACGCTGGTCCAGCAAGTCCGTCAACAGTCCCCAAAGGTCAAGGTGCGTGTTAACATGAATCCGTCGGTCGTTGTCGGGCATTCTCATTCGGCGATCTGTCAGGAAATCGACCGCATCCTGGATTTGACAGCGGGATGCGAGAACTGTCTGATGGGGACCGGCGCGTTGCCCTATGAGACACTGCCGGAGAATATCGATCTGATCAAACGATACCTTGAGGACTAGGTTTCGTCTCAGAACCGGAGACGCGGTGTTTCCGGGAGGGCGAAGCGTTTCCGGGAGGGCGAAGCTCCTGCTGAGCCGCATGTTTTGTTGGTCAGAACGGCTCGGCGGGAGCCTCGCCCTCCCGTTTTGAGCCGAGTCATGGCGATCGATTCGCGTTGTTTATTGAAGGATGGTAGGCGGCAGTCTGGAATGGCAGACCAACCCTCCATGGAAAGGGAATGCGAGTGCTTCACTTAAGTACAATCGACTGGGCTGTCTGTGTGATTTATCTGGTCGTGGTGTTTGCTCTAGCGATCATCAGTGCGATGGGGCAACGTAACAACGAAGACTATTTCGTCGGTGGTCGTACGATGAACTGGTGGGTTGTCGGCATTTCGATGTTTGCGACCAGCTTCAGCTCGATATCGTTCCTGGGACTTCCCCAACGAGGGGCATATCAGGATTTCAGCTTCTTTCTAACGATCCTGTTCATTCCGTTTGTGATTACGCCCATTCTTTGGTTCTTCTTCGTGCCGCTGTTTATACGCCTGCGCGTGAGCAGTGGATACGAGTATTTGGGGAAGCGATTTGGGCGTCCCGTGCAGGTAATTGGATCGTTGCTCTACTGCGTTTACGCAATCGGCTGGATGGGAACGATGCTCTACGCAATTGCCTTGACGTTACAGACGGTGATGCACTTGACCGATAGCCAGTACCTGGTTGCTCTGATCGGCATTGGCGTTTTCGCAACGGCGTACACGGCACTTGGTGGGCTGAAAGCGGTCGTTTGGACCGACGT
This sequence comes from Planctomycetota bacterium, assembly GCA_024274855.1. GTDB lineage: Bacteria > Planctomycetota > Planctomycetia > Pirellulales > Pirellulaceae > JAJSAJ01. Next base: position 2,289 of record JAJSAJ010000577.1, read on the forward strand.
GATGCAGGCGGTTGTGTTGGGTGGTGTCGTTCTGGTCGTGATATTTCTGGCGATCGGCCGTATTGAGGGTGGATGGTCGGAGTTCTTGGCGATCGCCGGTCGGCACCACAAGTTCCAGATGGTCCATTTGGACGGAGACTTGTTTTGTGCGAAGAACTTCACTGCGAAAAACTCTGTCTTTGTTGCCGCGGCATTTGGTCTGTTTATGTACTTGCCCGGCTATGCTGTTTCGCAGAATATGATTCAGCGGTATGTCTGTTCTGGAACTCTCTCGGGCGGACGCGGCGTGGTCTTGTTGAATGCCATCATCAATTCCGTGGTCGGGTTCCTTTTTCTGTTGGTCGGAACCGTGTTATTTGCCTTCTACTCACAGGCAGGAGGCTCAGGATTGCCAGTTGCCGGCGCGGAGATCGCCCGAGAGGATCAGCTTCTGCCCTTTTTCGTGGCCACCCAGTATCATGGTTTCGACTTGATTGGCATCATTTTGGCCGGTCTTTTCGCAGCCGCGATGAGTACGATCGATAGTGGGATCAACGGTGTATCCTCGGTGATCGTGTTCGATTGGCTCAAGGGTCGGCAAATGCCGTTGAGCTTCAGTCGGTTGCTGACCGTTTTTCTTGGTGCGGTGGTCATCGGGGCTGCGTTGTGTGTCCCGTGGCTGGGTGATACCGTGATCGGGATCGTGACTGCGATTGCGGGCACCAGCCTTGGGGCATTGCTGTCGATCTATCTGCTCGGCATGTTCGTTCCACACGCCAATTTACCGGGAGTGCTAATCGGCTTTGGGATTGGGTTCATTTGTCTGGCGTTTGTTTGGATCTTCACCGACATACCGAAGTGGTGGTTCGGCGCGTTTACAATCGGGCCGACATTTGTCGGGGGCGCGATCGCCAGTCTGTTTTTCCCATCACCGCCGGCCGACGTGGCTCGAATAGGCCAGGTTCAGGCTGAGGGCGCGAAGTCCGATGCAGGTTGAGCGGTCAAGTGACCATGTTGCA
>JAJSAJ010000578.1 GCA_024274855.1 Planctomycetota bacterium
CCAAGGAGATTGGCGGTCATAAGGTGAAAGGTTGCCAGAATGGCAATTGCCCATGGTTTGAAAGTCGACATGCTGCTTCTCCGTAGCCGGAAACTGCTTGATTTCAGCCGAATCGAATAATCCGGATAGTTAAGGCGTGTGGTGGTTCATGGTAGGGCGATATAGGGGATCGGCGGGTTGTTGGGGTCGGGCCACGCTTGTTGAAGGTCCTTTGGCAGTGTGGGCAAATCCCGAATGCCGTCGCCGTTGAAGTCGCCCCGCATCATGGCCTGTGCGTTCAGATCGGACCCCACGGTCGTTTGTCCGTCTTTCATTTGTTGCACGGGACTGTCGTTCGATGGACGGATGTCAAGTTGGAAATCGGTCCTGTCACCCCAGTTCCAGATCACTGCTTGGCGAAACGGCCGGCGCGGCAGTGCGGGTTGGAATGCAATTGAGTTTTCATCGACCTGCGTGATGCGGCGTACGATTCCGTCTCCGTTGATTTCGATATGGTCTCCCGCTGAGAATCCAGCTGTCACGTGTTTTCGATCATTGCTGCGTATATACAGACGATCTGCCGTTGATCGAACAACATCGGCTAACATGGCTTGCGACATCGGTACATTCTTGAGCTTTGGGGGCGCTTTCCGTGAATGCTTGTCCTGGCCCGTCTTGTCGGTAAACTCGGCGACGCTGTCGTGCGATTTCCATGGCGGGGACGTAATGGCAAACGGCCAGTCGTCACGGCCCGGCCAGACCAGGTTATAGTCGCCCTGATAGCCTTTGCCACATGAAAGCGTATTGGCCAACAGGATATTCCGATGGAGCTGGTAGTCATGGCCGCTCATGTTCAACGCCCCCCACCCGCCGAAGCCGATCGTATTGTTCGTTAAGGTCCACTGATTTGAAGAGCCGTGGCCGAATATGACCGTGACTGCCGCAGTTCCCAACATGACGTTACCAATCAGTTCGCTTTGGCTCGTCTGCTCGGTCATCAAGCCTTGGCCTGCCCAAAGAAACAGATTGCGCTCGAGGCGAAGGTTCGATACACCCCGGTATGTCTGGCAATTGTCCGGATGGCTGAGAAACAGATGGTGGTGTACATAGTTTCCGCGAACAACCACGTTGCGTGTTGTATGGATCAGGCCGCGTCCAGACACGTCACCTGCGATCACAATGCCATCAACCCAGTTGTTCGCCACTTCGTTTTCTTCAACGATTACGTTGTTGGATGAGGCAACGACAATTCCAGTCTTGTTGCCGTAGGCGATACAATGGCGGATGATCAACTGCGACGCGGGACGCGCTGAAAGGCCGGATTGCGCATTGTCGTGGATAATACACCGCTCAATAGTAACGTCTTCCGCATTGCGGATTTGAATGCCATTGGTCCGGCTGCCCGTGACCTCAATTCCCTCGAACCGAATGGCCGATTGAAGCGTCTTCCAATGGCCTATCTGTACCAGTGGACGGGACGCGCGCCGCGATTGGGTCCGCTCGAGGTCCGCCGGACGCTCGGGCCAGAAATAGAGTCGTGTCGTCACATTGTCAAGTCGCTCATATGCCCATTGGCCTGGCCCATTGATGAATGCCTGACTGCCGCACATCAGGTACCGGTCCTTGGCTTGCGCGGTCAGTTTGGGAGTTGCGGCGAGCGTGAGTGTGCCTGTTTGAGAATTGGCAGCTCGGATCGGATAGCGCCGAAAGTAGTTGCCGCGTTTCTGATGGACAAAAACGTATCCGGTCGGTTTCGGCTTGGACAATTTGTCCAGCATTGGAGCGCCAGCCAATGCCGTGTCGGTTACTTGCCTCTTGTCGGAATCAATCGAGGTGATTTGTGACCAGCCGGAGCCGATGCTCGGGTAGGTTGCCAGTGGTTGTGCACGGCTGCCGACAAACAGATCAACCGCGGGCCACTTGACTGTCGTTGAATAAATCTGAGCGCGATAGGGTTTCCATCCGGAGATCGGGGAAAACCCCGAGATGACAACACGCTGCTCCGCGGCCGCTCGGAGAGTCAGGCCGGAACCGAGTGATATGGATTCGTGGTAGATGCCGCCGTGCACGACGATGGTGTCTTGCGGTTCGGCCTGCTTGACGGCTTGTGAAATGGTCTTCAAGGGGGCACTGACTGAACCATCGCCGTCGATGGTTGTCGAGTCATCTACATGGAGTTCGCGTGGATGGGCCGGCAGTGCAAGGATCAGCACGAGGATCAGGGATTTGATCATGGTGGACATTCGATATTTCATTAGCATGTATCCTGCGCGGGGCATTCGGTGACGCTCGGCGTCGGAGCGGTGTGGCGGGAAGTCTTGTGGCTGCGGGGCCGTGGCCGGGGCTTTGGTTCGACTTGCAAACCGGTAGGATTGGATTGAACATACGCCAATATACCGGAGTTGGTTTGTCCTGTCCGGCCTGGAGTCGCCTTTTTGAGCCAGATTTCACGTCTAAGGTCGGTTCAAGTGAGATGCTCGTGGCGCCACTGACTTGTCGCAAGCTTCTACTCTGATGGCGTAGCCATTCACGCCGCTGGGGTCCGACACAATTTTCGGCGGAGAAAGCGTTTCTTTACGCGAACACATTTTGTCGCCGAAAATCGGTCTGACCCCTTTGGAAGCAAACCGGCGGCCTACATTCCGTGAACGGTTACCTGATGGCTAAGTTGCGGTTTGAGTGCATTTCAGAAAGCCGATGGTTGTTGGAACGAGCTGAACACTTTCGGCGAAGCGTGAAGCTGGCCACGGGCCGAGCCTTCGAGCGGGCATATTCGTCGGGCACTTGTTGCCGCGTGTCGCGGCGGGGACCCGTGCGAGGCGACGCACGAAAAAACCCCTCGTTACCACAGAACTTGGTAAACGAGGGGTTAAAAGGAGTAGTTGCTTAGAGAAATCACTCTCGCATCGGACCGCTCGCAAAATGGTCAGCAGTCTGTCGCACCAAATGCCCCACTGGGCAGAGTCCGCACACGAGTTGTTTTGCCGCACAAAACCGTGCGTGCTTACAAAGCTGTGTGCTTACAAGGCTCTACTGAGAGGACAGGCCGTCATGCCATTGCGGGCACTGACGAATGAGGTTTCCGTCGCTCGATGCAGTCCAAAAACCAAGAAGGTCTCTACTGTTGTTATTGGGTTTGCTAAGAGGGTCTTGAAAAACAAAGCACTCAGAACTAGCAAAAAGGGTTGAGAAGTACCAAAGAAACGACTTCGGGAAGACGGCTGACGGCCGCTTCCTACACTACCATGCCCGGTGGTTCTTGCATGGTCGCCCCTCCTGAAAAGTGAATGGAAAACTGGGCGTTAAGGGTCGCCAGTAGGCAACCAAGTCTTACACTATTCTAGTATACACCCCGATTGAAATCAATGCTTTGGCTGATTGATTAAACTCGAAAAGTAACACGGATTTGTTTCGGCATGTGTCAGTCAGTGAAGATCTGCGTTTGCGCGCGGGTTGCCCGGGCGCGAGCCAAGCCCCAACAGTCGGCAAAAACGGCCCTGTTTGCCATGCGCCATCTGTTCGTGTGGCCGGTGATCCGAAACAATGGGGGTTATCTTTGCTAGCAAACAACTGTTACGGAAAAAAAGGCAACCAAACCGATGTCGGCTGAAGAGCAACTGAACTTGGATGCGAGTGATGAAACGGGGATCGCTCCGAAACTCGGCCTGTGGGATGCCATTAGTATTATCATTGGCATCGTGGTTGGAACCGCGATCTTCAAGTCTCCTACTTTTGTGTTTCAGAATGTCTCGGGTCCGGTCCAGGCGGTTGGTGTTTGGTTGCTCGGGGCAATCCTGTCACTAATCGGTGCGCTCTGTTATGCGGAATTGGCGACGACATACCCCAAGTCGGGTGGTGACTATCATTACCTGACACGTGCTTACGGGCGGCCCATGGGTTTTCTGTTTGGCTGGGCTCAGCTGGTGGCGATCTTGACTGGCAGCATTGGCGCGATGGCTTATGCGTTTGCCGATTATGGAGTGCGGCTTTGGGGATTGCAGGCGGGGGCGACCTGCACCTTGGCTGTTGGCGCGATCGTCGCTTTGTCAGCGGTGAATCTGTTGGGTGTGGTTGCGGGCAAGGTGGTGCAGAATATTTTGAGTGTGGTGAAGGTCCTGGGGTTGTTGGGGATTGTCCTTGCCGGGCTGTTTGGTGCTACTCAAAGCACGGCGCCGTCTGTCGAGCCACAGAGTTTACCCGACTGGGGGTTGGCCATGGTGTTTGTCCTCTATGCGTATGGAGGCTGGAACGATGCGGCGTTTGTGGCCGCGGACGTGCGTAATCGTCGCCGAAACATTCCACTTGCCTTGTTCCTCGGGATCGGGATCGTCTCAGTCATCTACATCTTGGTGATACTTGCTTTCTTGTTTGTCCTTGGTTTTGACGGTGCACGCAACACGCACACGCCGGCGACTGATGTGCTCGAGGCCGTGCTCGGGCCGTGGGGCGGCAAGTGGATCAGTCTGCTCGTGATGATTTCGGCACTGGGTGCGATCAATGGATTGATTCTGACCGGATCTCGCATCCACGCTTCTTTGGGTGCCGATCACAGCCTGTTCAGTTGGCTTGGACGCTGGAACTCGGACCGTGCGGCGCCCATTGCCTCTCTGGTCGCTCAGGCCGCGATTGCCGTTGGGCTGGTACTGGCCGTCGGCTCATCGATAGGGCGAGCGACTATCGACGGTATGCTGGGAATCGTCGGGCTCGATGGATTACCATGGGACAAGTATTACGGTGGTTTTGAAACACTTGTTGCGGGAACGGCACCGGTTTTTTGGGGATTCTTTCTGTTGACCGGCATGTCCTTGTTCATCCTGCGCCGGCGAGACCCTGGGCGGCAGCGGCCGTTCACGGTTCCTTGGTATCCGCTGCCACCGATTGTTTTTTGTTGTATGTGCTTGTACATGTTGTACAAAGCACTTGCCTACGCCGAAGGGCTGGCTTTGCTCGGCCTGGTACCCCTAGCCATTGGCATTCCGCTGTATGGCATCAGTCAGTATGCAGGTCGAGCGCGACGTTCGAAGCCCGAACACGGTTGACCTGGAAACGCGTACGGAAACAACCTCCGAAGCGACTTGTTCCACGAATCGCGGACCCGGCACGCTGGGCTGACCATCAGCCCCACGGGAATGCGTATCCTTGCCAGAGTGCGACGACGTCCAGTGTGTCGAATACGGACGCGTTCGGGCTGTCAAATCCCCGCTCGCTGACAACGACGTTGTCTTCCAGTTGCCAACCCATGGTTTCGGCCGCCTGAATATGCTCCAACGGCGACTCGGATTCGATGGTCGACTGTTTGTCACACGACCATTGGAACGCTTTGACCGCTGCTTTCTTCGCATTTCGAGCGTCAACTACCAATTTTACGGGACCGGATTGTACATAGTATTTAGGCATCTTAATTCCTCTTCGGTTTTCGGATTCTGTTCTGGTAAAGTCTACGTGGTTGGTGGCCTTGCCTCCGTTATGAGTTATCGCAAGAGGCGTGACACGTTTGGTCACACGGTCAAGAAAAAACGGGTGCCTATCGCTCGGGTGTCGAGATTTTCCGGTTCAAACGCCCAAGGATATTTTCAGGCAGCCTGTCACCTGCCGATGCCCGAGTGCGAAAAGTGGGGCCCAAATGCGAAAAACGGTAACACTTTAGCCAAATGGAGAACGCACGTTGGTCGAAGGACCCCCATGGGCTTGTCCCATGGGTGAATAAGTCTCTCGAGCTAAAAAGGATGTGATGCCCCCCCTTTCCGTTCCCTCCCCGCCGCCTTTGGCGGCGGGGAGGGAGCGGCTGCGGGCATGACATGCCGGCCTTAGCTCAATAAACTCGCTCACCAACGGCACAAGGCCGTTGGGGTCGATCAGCCGAAAAAAACAGCAGCGAAATGCGAATCCCACTGCAGACGGCTAAACAGTTACGAAAAACGAAGGCCCGGATCCGTAAAACGGATTCGGTTGGTCGGAAAGTGCCCGGGAAACCGGAAAGGGATGTTGGCGCCAGGAGTGGGCTGGTCAATTTCTCGGCGTATTGCCAGTTGGCGCGCTCCGCTCGCCAGTGGCTTGGACTAGCAGGAGGTAGGAACAGGAACAGGAACAGGAACAGGAACAGGAACAGGAACAGGAGCAGAGGTAGAAGGTAAGGGCAATAGCCGAGGCCGAGACCGAACGTTGGAGACGCGATGTCTTGCAACGTCTTGCCGTGCGAAGGTGCGCAACAGGTACGGGGA
>JAJSAJ010000039.1 GCA_024274855.1 Planctomycetota bacterium
CGGCAGACCGGGCTGATCAGTCCGACCGGCCGGATGGATCCGCGGAACACGTCGGATGCATTGTTTCAACATAAAACCCACGGTCGCGCGCTGGTTGTCGGGAACGGCGAGGCTTCTGACAAAGAGGCTGGAGAACCGTTGATCATTACGGAAGCGGATATCGCCAGCTTGCTGCAAGCCAAAGCAGCCATTGGAGCCGGCATTGTCTGTCTGTTGCGACGGGCCGGTCTGAGGCCTTCGGATGTCGAAACAGTCTACCTGGCCGGCGGATTCGGCTTTCACATGCACGTCGACAGCCTGATCGGTTGCGGTATGTTACCTGGTTTCCAGGCGGAGCAGGTTGAACTGGTTGGCAATACGGCTCTGGCCGGCGCCTATTTGACGTTGTTGGACAGCGGCGCCATGCACGAATTGCAATCGATCAGCCGCCAGATCGAAATCATCGAACTGAATCTCGAACCGGATTTCGAAGAAACCTACATCGAGCAACTGATGCTTCCCTGAATAGTACAGGGCAAGCCGAGGCGAGGGCCGGCTTGCTCAGCGGGGGTTCCCGGTTTCGTTGTGGCGACGAGGCACCAGTAATAAGGTGAATACGATCAAGCACACACACGCCGAGTGTGATCGGAATCTGTAAGACGGACGCTTGGGAGGGAAATGCCGCGACCGCGCCGACCAATGCACCAAGTGGCACAGCGATGATCAGTCCGAACAACATGCCGAGCTTGCGACCATAAATCAATTGTCCCACAAGTGGACCAAATAAGACCAAACAGGATGCCGTACCGAACGCCAGCGAGGAAGTATCCACCGTGCCAAGTCCAAGCCAATGGACGTTTGTTCTATCGCTTTCGCGACCGCACCCAGATGGGACTTGACCATGCATAAGAAAAGTTCCCGTGCTCGTCTTTGTCGGCTTGGATCACTCGCAGATAGTAGTAGGCGGAGGTTTCGAATGAATCGTCCACAAGTTCGAAGTTAACTTGTTCCTTGCCCGGACTGAGTGTGTAATAGACGAGGCCGTTGCGCACGATGGCGACTTCCTTGATTATACCGGTTCCCCGGACTTGAACCGCAATCCGCAGTTGACCAGCGGTTTCGAATTCTTTCCCCATTTCGTGTCCGTCGATCTTGAAATTCAGCACGATGCGCGCGTTGGACACCGCATAATTGCGGCGATGACGGAGCGCGTCGAATATCGCTTCGCGCGTCAATTCCTTGGCGAACACCGCGGTCCGAGTGGCTCGTGTGACCGTGTACGTCGCCCCAGAAGATTCGGTACTGAGCCGACATCGGGCGATTCGCGGCGACGGCGAGCAAAAGAAACACGAGGAAAGATGCGAGCCCATTTGTTCGGGCGAGATTCCGTGGAACCGGCAAAGGACTTGAAGATGTGGCCATCGCCTCTCCTATCTTTGTCTGTCGGAACGGGCGTACTCGACCAGCCGAGCATAGTCTTCCTGGCCGAGCTTCCATCGCACCGTGCGCTCTGCCCGGGAGTAGACGTGAACGTCTCCCGATCCCATGGGAATGATGATACCCGGCATGCCACGTTCCGCAACGAAACAGGAGATCGAATTCAAGCTATGGACTCCGACGCGGTTACGGTCGTACATGTGGCAGTGGAGGCATGTCTGGACCACCGACTGCTGACGGCCGAAGGCCCCCCAGTCCCGGGGGGAGGCCATCAGCACGCGGTAGGTCGGCGCGTCGCCGGCCGACCGCGCGAGTCCGCCTTGTTTCAGCCCATCGAACAACAATCGGCGCCGGACGGAATACCTGGCGGTGTTCACGCCGCGGCCGTTACTGGTCCGCGGGTCGTCCATACCGTCGACGTTCTTGAAGATGCGTAGATGAACCAGTTCGACGAAGTGTGTGGGGACCGGCCGAAGGTCTTTGTCCAAGAGCACGAGAAACTGAACGATCGCCGTCTCCGTGTCGACCGGGATCTGCCGCACGGAGCGTTTGAGTAGAAGATAACCTTGCCGGGCGCTTCTCTCCCAATCCACGCCCTCGCGCCGCAGATAATTGAGATATTCCTCAACCGCCCGTCGTCCGCCAGGAAACCGCAGGAAAACGCGATAATAGGATCGTCCGCGGATGCTGAATGCCGTATGTTGCAGTTGCCCTTCGCGCGGGTCGTGATGAAGCGACGTGGGCAGGTTGTCGATTTCCACCCATTGGTCCGGTTCCGTCAGCAAGCCCGGCGGGAGATAGTTGCGGCGAGGATCGAAATCGTGTTGCTTGGCAAACGCGCCGGATCGGACAGCCACGGCGTAATTGTCAGGCAACGCTTCCATGGCGGCGCGCGTCAAGGCCAGCCGCTTGATGGCCACCGCCAGCTTGCGGCAGAGCGTTTCACGACGGCGAATGGCCCCCGGGTCGTCGAGTCGCGTTTCTTCCGGTTCGATTTCGTAGTCCGGTACGGCAGCCCGGCGTTTGGCCAAATCCGCATCGCCAAAGTGTGCAATGTTCTGGTCAACCAGATGATCTAACACGACCCACAGATCGCGCTGAAAGAATGCCCGTTTGAGGGGGTCGTCGATCAGCCGTTCACCGTCTGTTTCGAGAAACTCGTCCAGCAGTCGGTTCGCTCGCTGAAATAATGGCGGTTCGGAAAAGTACCTTGTCTTGTCCCACGCCAGGATTCCCAGTACGTCACCTCCTTCAATACGTTTGACCACCGGCCCGGGTGGCAACTTGCCGTTGCGCATCTTGCGATCCCACTCGTCCAGCTTTGTCGTATCGTCCGGGTATCTCGGCCGCGAGGGAAGTTCGCTCGCCCGAATGTAAAACGTGGCGAACAATCGGTTCCAGAGGTGTTCCGGATCGGCATCGTACAGGGGCAGAGGGCGGTCACTCTTGAGCGATCCGCGCAGCGGGCCGTCCCGGTAGTACCAGTCCGACGGCTCTTCCGCCAGGCAAGGCACGAAAACAACGCCCATCCACGTCAGGAGAAAGGCAAAGCCGAAGCGTATTCTAAAACGGCAGGTCCACCCGCCTGAGTTTGGATGGATACTAGAAAAATGTACCTTCCGGCAAAGGCGGCTTCGACAAGATTCGGTTTTGAAATACGTTCCGCGGGGAGTAGACATGACCGGTTCTTTCTCAGCTCGGTTCACGAAGAGCAAAAGGCACGTCACCTTCTGTATCATCCGCTTTATGGACACAACTGTCAACGTTTCCCGATCGCGCTCGATTGCAAGACGGGTCGCCGGCACGATCCATATTTCGAGGATTGCAGCCCAGACTGCCGGCTTGCTACGGTTCATCAAAGGCAAGTTGGTCTTACCCAAGACAAAAGCCCCGTTGCTAGTCCCGGAACGGTCAAGCGATCTGTTCCGAGAGATCTTTGTGGCGTTCTTCCGCAAGTTCAACCTGGCCTATCTCTACCCGCTGGGTCCCGATGCGAGTGCTCTCCAGTCATGCGTGGCCTACACTCTCTGCCGGCTGGACGTTGTGGCGGTCGATTGGGTCGCGAGCGGGAATCTCGCGGAAAGCGTCTTGCTCCCAGTTTCGCGGGTGGAAATGCGGATTGCCCGGCCTGTTTCATGACATCGCGATGACGCGAGCCACCTCTGAATAGGCAGGCAAGACTACTCCAGTCGCAATCCAATCGGCAGTGATTCACCAAAAATCTGGCGTTGTTCCTGCTGATCCAACCGGCCGCCTGCTCGGACCAGATCAATCAGATGCGTCATGGCCTCATGGTCTTCGAGCCACTGAATTGCCTCGCGCCGTCGGGGCTCGGACAGATCACGATACCGATCGTCCGTGCGCCGGGCCAGTTGCATGACGACCAGTGCTCCGATCGGCTCGCGCGCGGCGTGACGCAGCAGTGCATCGAGCCACCGTTCGGCAACTTCGCCAGGCACAACCGTATTCAGCGGCCCATAAACGGGAACACGTTGCCCGAGTCGTCCGAGTGCCCAGATCATGGGGCCCCGGACGTTTTCCAGTTTTCGTTTTGGCAACAAGACAGCCAGCATATTCCCCAACTCGATTTTGCGCCGTACATCCAACAGTTCCAGGGAGCCGAGTAACCGCCAGGTTTCGCCCCATTCGTTGGGTCGCAACGATGTATCTTCACCGCGTGTCTTCCCGGTCGTGAATCGCCGATGCAGGTTGCGGACCGGCGCGAGTATTGGATCAGCCAGCGCCTGTTGCTGGCCGCGGGACAAGCCACCGGCAATGCGTCGCCAAAGGACCAGCGATTCGTTCCGGACATCCGGTGCCGTATGCACCAGCTTCCCTTGAACATGGCGCCATGTTTCGGCCACTCGCCAATCATCGACCGCCAGTCCGTACCCAGGGCGTAACGAGAATCCAAGCAAATTCAGCCAGCGTGCTTCGTGTGCCGCACTCCGTCCTCGCCCCTGCCGCAGATCCATCAGGGCATCCCAGATCCGGCGAAGCAGAGGCGTTGGCCACTCTGCTCGCGGGCTCTCCAATACACGGGCCAATCGTCGGATCAATCGTTGTGGCGGCTGCTCTCCGTTGTCAGCGAAGACGGCCCTCAGTTCAGTCAAGCACTGACTCCACGTCTGTTAGTCCAAGACTCCTTCCGATTCGGCTGCCGACTGATGAGCTTCGATGTCGGTCTGCGTGGCACTCCGCACATCGAATTGCAACCGCCAACTACGTTGTTGACCGATGTCACTGCACCAAAGTTCGATCGTCCCGATCTCGGTCAGTCTGGCATGCAATCGGACGGAAATCCGGCCCGTGTCACGACGACTACGAGCCCGCAAGACCGTCCGAATGGGCGGCAGCGATATCATCTGTTCGTCGTCGATTTCGAACAGTTGGCCTGGCCGATCGGTCAGTCGCGTGCTGGAGACGAGCAGCGGGAACTCGACCGGTTCGGAGATCAGCAGTTGAAACGTCCGGTTGGGCAGTTCGATGTCTTGACCAGGTCGGGCATCGCCCGGAATCAGGCAAACGGCCTTTTGCCCTCCGCCTTCAACTCGGACGTAGTAGGTACGGGCAAGGTTGGCGGTAATGCGAACTCCTTTACCTCGCCGCACCATGCCGTAGTAGGCCGCCCCTCGCGCCACGGCCAACTCCAGCCGTTCATTTTCCAACACGGTCGGCGTCCACTCGGTCGGCGAAGCTTGCCCGCGCCGATGATCCTGAAACCAACTGCCTAATATGTCGATCAATCGCTGGCGCAAGACGGGTGATGCAAAGAATCCGCCGTTTAGCAAAACCACATCCGGACGCACTGCTTCATCGGTCGACTCGGTATCCGCGTTGTCATGCGCGTCGTCGTGAACCACATCGCGATGCGCTCGCAAGAAGGCAGCCAGGTGACGCGTGATTGCCGGGTCGGCCGCATAGGGCAGACCGAACTCCTGAAATCCGGAACGATGTGCTTGCAATGGCGCAGTCAGAGCGACCGATGGTAGAAACCCGTCCAGGAGCAAACGCTGAACTTGCTCACGCTCGACTCCCGCTTGGATGGCGCCACCCATCAATCGCGAGCCTGATCCGGGCAAGTGGACCGTTAGTCTGTCCGGCCCATCGCCGCCTAGCATCTGCTCTTTTACGCGTTGGCTGGCGCGGACCAGAACATCCCATTGCGCCGGTGGCAGCTTTCCGCCATCGGTTAACCGTGACTCGAGATCACGTGCGAGCGTCAAGTCGAGGTTATCCCCTCCGAGAATCAAGTGGTTCCCAACGGCCACGCGATGGAATTGAATCTGCTCGTGGTTTCGAGATATCGAACCGGCCTCGGTCGTCGGAGCATCCGCACGCACACGAATCAAAGTAAAGTCTGTCGTACCTCCACCGATGTCACAGACGAGAATTGTCTGTCCTGGTCGCACGCGAGTCATCCAATCTTTGCGGTATTTGTAGACCCATGCGTAGAAGGCAGCCTGCGGTTCTTCCAACAAGACGACGCGGGAAAGCCCAGCTTGTGCGGCCGCCTGAACAGTCAGCTCACGCGCCACCTCGTCGAACGAAGCGGGAAGAGTCAGGACGATGTCTTGCTGGTCAAGTGGATTATTTGGAAACAAGCTGTTCCAAGCATCACGAACGTGTGCCAAGATCCGGGCGCTCACTTCGACCGGCGAGAGGCGTTGTACGTCAGCCGCTCCATGCCAAGGCAACAAGGGAGCCGTGCGGTCGACCCCACGATGACAGAGCCATGATTTGGCCGATGCGATCAATCGGCTTGGGTTCTTTCTCCCTTGCTCGCGGGCAAGAATTCCCACGGTGTAAGAAGGGTCTTCACGTTGCCAGGGAAGTCGCCACGATCCATCGGAGGCCTGGCCGGACATCGCCTCGTAATGAAACGACGGCAACGTCTCGCGACGCTCGATGACTCCAGCATCGACCAACTGGGTAACGGCCAGCGTATGCACTTGCCACGACGACGCGTCCGTATCAACGTAAGCAACGGCCGAGTTCGTGGTGCCCAGGTCAATTCCGACCACGAATCGGGCCGGCTGCTGGTCGATAAGTGGATCAAACTCAGGTTTGCCACCAGCCAATGTCATCGCTCCTTTCTACGATTCCGCGTCATCTCGCACACTGAACTCCAGCTTCCAGCGTCCGTCACCCTGGACATTGACACACCAGAGTTCAAACGTACCGAGTTCCGTGATCCGAGCCTCAAAGCGAACCGGAACATAGGAGTCATCCGTCGCCGCGTCAGCCGGCAGCGTCGCCTCGAGTGAATCCGTTTCGATCAGCTCGTCGGGTTGCCAGCGGTCGAGCACCTGTCCAGGCAGGTCGTTTTTTCGGACCGCTGAACTGAAAAATCGAAAATGGGCCGGTTGTCCCACCACGAGACCGATTTCACCGGATGGCACCTCAGTCTCCGTTCCTTCCTCCATGCCGAACGGAACGACACACAACGCTCGCATTGGCCGCGGCGCGCCCGGGATGGCGAGCCCGGCCGTTTCGATCCCCAGATAGTAGCTACGCGCCACACCACCCCGTATGCGGACGCCACCGCGTTTCTTGGCCCATCCGTAATAGGCGGCACCCCGGGCGACCGCGTGATCCAAATCACGTTCGCCGCCGAGCGTTTCGGGGCCCGACGCATCACCCGCCCAATCGTTCAACACGCCCGACAAACGCTGACGGAGCACGTCGGCCTTGAAGACGCCTCCGTTCAATAGAACGTGAGTCGGCAAGACTGGTTGCCCGTCGGTCGCATGGGCCTGTAAGAAGGCCGCCAGATGACGGGTTACCGCCGTGTCATTTCGTAAGGCAAACCGATCTCGCGAAATCCGGAAATCATACCTCGTTGGGGCAGGTCGGTCGTTTGACATGGCGGAAAGAATCCTTCCACAAGCAATTGGGCGATATCCTGCCTGTCAACATCGATCGACACCGTGCCGCCGATCAAGCGACTGCCGCGACCGAGTATCGAGATCGAATACGTCTCCGGTCCACCGTCCGCCAACAGGGCTTCTTTTGCATTGCGACACGCGTGCCAGAGCGACACGGTCTGCCACGGATCCAGATCAAGTCCCTCGGATGCGAATCGGCCTGCAACGTGGTGTGCCAACGCCAAGTCCATGTTGTAGCCACCAACCAGCAGATGCTCTCCAACCGCCAGACGCTGCAAGGTTAATTCTCCCTCGGCTTGCGAGACACCGATCATCGTCAAATCGGTGGTCCCCCCACCCACGTCGCAGACCAGCAGACGATCACCGACCTGCAAACGCTTGCGCCATGCATCGCCCTGATCGGCAAGCCATGCGTAAAGTGCCGCTTGCGGTTCTTCCAACAGGATCAATTCCTGAGGTAGACCGGCGGCGACCGCCGCCTCGCGGGTCAACTCGCGAGCGGCCGCATCAAACGAAGCGGGCACGGTCAGTACGATCTGTTGTTCCGCGATCGGTGCATCCGGATGTTCCCGTTCCCAAGCCGCTACCAGATGTTCGAGATAGTAGCGCGTGGCCGTAACCGGCGAGATCTTCGGTATATCTTCCGGCGCATTCCACGGCAGAATCGGTTGTCGCCGGTCCACGCGGCTGTGACACAACCACGACTTGGCGGCACCAACCGTTCGTTGGGGTGCTTCGGCGGCTTGCCGTTGTGCGAATAGACCGATTGCAAAACCCCGTCCTTCGGTCCACGGCAAATCGAGTGCACCCCCTTGCATCTCGTGGGAGGCTGCCAAATAGGTAAATGCGGGCAGCGACGTGCTCGCTTCCACGACGGACGGATCGACCAACTGCGGAATCGCAAGCAGCTCGACCTCCGCCTGCTCCGCACCCAATTGCGCGAAGGCAAACACGCAATTGGTCGTTCCTAGATCGATCCCGATAACAAACTTGGCACTCATTGCGGGCGCTCGCTTTCCGAACCTGACGACGTAACTTCCACTTCGACCGGCGCAAGGATCCACCGCGAACCTGCACGCCCCGTCCATTGGGGTACTTCACATCGCGTCGCCTTCCACCCGTGATGCACCACGCGTCCGGCAAACGGTGGAGGCCCCTCGACGGCACCAACCAACCGAAAACGGCCTGGGTCGTAGCCATCGGCCACATCGATCGGACTTCCTTCCTGCTGGTGGACGGCCGGTTCGAGGCCGAAGAATCGGTCCAAAACCTCGTGGCAGTCCCGTAATACATCGCGCACGGCCGCACCGACCTGGGCGTCCGAGTAGTCCGCAAGGGGCTCTTGAACCATGTCCACAAAACGAGCTTCCCGTTGCAAGGATGCCAACAAGTTAATGGCATCGCTCCGAGCCGGCTTCTCTTTCGCCTTGGTTGGCTTTGGCCGTGCCGGCTCGCCGTCCGGTTCGCTCGGTACAGCCTCTTTCGGCGGTTTCCGCCACATTTCGTCCACCAGCAACGCGAATTGTGCGTCACGGAGGATCCGCCACCACACTCGAAACGCTAATCCCAGACGCATATTCCGCTCCCTCCGTATAAATACTTGGATGTGATTTTCACCGCCTGCTATCGTAATGACCGGTCGAGGTTTGAACGAGCCGGGGTTTGGACCGTTGTCCGGCAGCAAATGAGCATTTTCCGAGCCGCAAGGCGGGCGGCAGAGGAGATAAGGAAACCGTACAATATGGTCATGAACGAACGGAATTCGCACAACATCACTCTGGTAATCCATGCATTGCATGGTGGCGGCGCAGAACGTGTGGCTGCTGCAATGGCCAATCATTGGGTTGAACAGTCCCATCGTGTCACGCTCGTCACCCTCGATTCCACCGATTCAGATCACTACACGGTCGAC
>JAJSAJ010000579.1 GCA_024274855.1 Planctomycetota bacterium
ATCGTCGAGCACATTCAAGACCCGTAGAATCCGTTATTCCGGGCGGGCGAAGCTTTTTTCGGGAAGGCGAAGCTCCCGCTGAGCCGCGTGTTTTGTTGGCCCGAACGGCTCGGCAGGAGCCTCGCCCTCCCTTTTCTTCATTTTGCATTTTTCACTTTTCATTTATCATTTTTCAATCTGACTTTCTCGAATCCTTGCCTTGCATCGCCCTCCCGTTCCATCTCCGGCCTTGTTCTCTTAATACTTCTCCTAATATTGCTGCAATCAATCATTCTGCCCCCTCTTTTGCATTTTCCTTTCTTCTTTCTTAATATTGCTGCAACAAATATTTCTGCCCCCTCTCCTCCTACCCTGAATCGAGACAATGCCGCATGGGTGGAATTGCCGCCGCGTTTGTTTTCAAGAACGACCATGCCGATGTCGGCTTGACCCGCGATATGCTGGCTGCTGCGTCGGCCCTGGGCGGCGACGGCAATACCGACTGGTCGGACGGTCCGGTTTCGCTGGGTGTGAATCATTCCATCCGCACGCCCGAAGACCGGCTTGGGCTGCCGCTGGTCCATGACGCCGGCCGCGCGATCTCCATCGCAGCCGACGTCCGATTAGACAACCGAGCCGAGCTGATTCGGACGCTCGATCTGCCTGCCCAACCTCCGCACGACGTTGCGCCGGCCCGAGTGATGACCGATGCCCAGCTGGTCTTGGCCTGCTATCGGCAATGGGGCTGTGACGCGTTCTCCCGGCTGTGTGGCCAATTTGCCGTTACGATCTGGGACGGCCGTCGGCGGCGCCTGGTCTGTGCTCGTGATGCGTTGGGCCGCCGTCCGCTGTTCTGGCACCGTAACGACCGGCGTCTGGTGTGTGCCTCGTCGATCCGCCAACTGTTTTGCGACCCGACGTTGCGAGCCAAGCTGAACCAGGACGCGGTTGGCGCGTTTCTGGTCGGCGTGCAACTGCCGGCCAATGCCACGTTCTTCCAAGGCATCCAGCGTCTGCCGGCCGGATCCTGGCTGCAGGCCGACGACGACGGAACGGTCCAAATACAGCGGTATTGGAACCCCGAGTCGATCGCGCAACAGCGTGGCCGTAGCGTCGCGGACTGGTCGGACGAGTTTCGGGATCGGTTTCGCGACTCGGTCTCCGCGTGCCTTCGCTCCACCTCCGGCACCGTCGGTTTGCATGTCAGTGGCGGGTTGGACTCGACGGCCGTGGTCGGCATGGTCCATCATCTGAACGCGACAGAATCGCTCAACTTGCAACCGGTCGCCTTCCAGTGTCTTGCAGACCGGCCGGAAGCGGACGAGCGGTCGTATATGGACGCGGTTCTGGCCCGGTATCCAATGCCGGTCGAAACCAACCGGTCGGCCGACTATTGGGGATTCAAGCAGCACGCCGGCATGCAGCTGCTCAGTGACGAGCCGTTCCAGACCGCCTACATCGCTCGTGGTTTTGATGAACTGGCCCGAGCCGACCAGCTTGGCATCCGAGTGGTTCTGGGCGGAGACGTTGGCGACGAGCTTGGTGGCAGCTCGTGGTACCTGGTCGACCGGCTGCTTCGTGGCCGGATTATCGGGTTACCGGCCGAGCTGCGAGCTCGTGCCAGGGGCCGGGAACGCAGCAGCCTGTCGCTGTTGCGTGCTCTGGCCAGTCGCTTTGCGAGGCACTTGCTTGGCCGAAATTCAAAAAGGCCACCCAGTTGGATGGCCTCTGATTTCTATCGGCGTTGGTCGGAAACATGGGTGCGACCAAAACGAACGTTTTGGAACCCGGCTCGCGACGACGTTTTCTTCCGCCTGTCTTATTGCTGGACGGAACCGAGTATCACGGCCGCGTATGTTGCGTTGAACTCGAGTGGCGTGGAGCTTCGTTCGCCCTTTCTGGACCAGCGTTTATTCGAATGGGCATTTGCCATCCCTCCGGCGCTGCTGGGTGCCCAAGGCTGTGTCAAAACGCCGTTCCGTATCGGGCTGGACGATCTGTTGCCTGAGAAGATCAAGACCCGAGCGACCAAGGGCAACTATCGTTACTACCTGGATCTTGGGCTGAAGGTGAAAGAGCGAAGGCGGATCGAATCGATGTTGGCGTCGCCTCGGCTGGCCGAGTTGGGATTTGTTGATGCTCAGGACTTACAGCGTTGTTACCAGCGGTATGCCGGCGGTGGTCCGATCGACCGAGGCCACCTGTGGAACGTGCTGACGCTGGAGTCCTGGCTGCGTACGTGCCCGTTGTTGTAGACAATGCGGGAGAAGAGGGGGCAGAATGATTAGTTGCAGAATAATCAAGAGGTGTCGCTCCGGGTAGGTCCGGCTTGCCGAGCCGGACCAGACTAGCGCGACAGCGTTGCGGCTCGGGGACCGGTGAAAATGGCGTAAGGAAAGGCGTGTCGCTCCGAGTAGGTCCGGCTTGCCGAGCCGGACCAGAACAACA
>JAJSAJ010000580.1 GCA_024274855.1 Planctomycetota bacterium
CTGGTCAGTTTCTCCGGGGTAATGCCGAAGTGAAGGTCGCCAGGATTCGTAATCTCCAGGTGATCGTCGTACATGGCCACGGCAACGGCGCCGCCCGGAATCAGATAGTCCCGGTGGCATATCGCGTTGGCCAGGGCCTCACGAGTGGCTCGCGGGGGATACCATGGCTGGTCTTCGCGCACCATCTTGCCCGACACCACTCGACCGGCAATCGGCACATGGTCCATCAAGAATGACTCAGCCCGGCGAAGTAACGCGAATGCATGGCCCCAATACTGCCGGTTATCGGCAAAGTCCGCCAAGCGATCAGTTCCTCGAAACCGCGCCATACGAATGCCAAGTTGCGGGTAGATTGGCTTGAGATTGTCGCTTTTGCCGTACAGCGCGACGGCTGCATTGAGTAACTGGCCTTCGTGAATCAGCTCTAGACCACATAGGATCGATTCGGGATCGCGCCGGTCGGTCGCTTCAAGACGGCCCAGCCGAATCGCATTGTCGAGAGTCAACTGGATCTCATCCGTATCGAGATCCTCGATCGACACGCCATCTGAGACCGGTTCATTCTCCCATCGCTGCGTTGCATGGAGACGCTCGACAAGTCGTCGTTCATACTCATTTCGCGGCATGACGCTTGTTGTCGGTCCCTGTCGCAGATAGGCACGCCCTTTGTACGCAAAGAGCCCGCCGGTCGTACCTGGCACTCGAACCAGGATGACTGAAACGGTACCGTCCAAGGCGATCGTTTCAATATCAGGAAAAGCTGGGGGCTCTATTCGTCGCACTTCAGCGACAATGTCTTCCAGCGTGCTGGACGTTACTTCCTGCCCGACGATTTCGCCTCGGTCCGTGACACCGAAGAGCACGAAACCGCCTAGCCCGTTCAGCATACCGCAGATAGTCTGCGCAGCCGCACTGCGCTGGCCCGTGGATTTCTTGAATTCAACTCGTTCCGTTTCGCCGCCCGAAACAAGTTCCCTTAACTGGTCGATATTCATATCGCTTGCATTCATGTTTGCAGCGTGTCTCACAAAACCTAGCCATCGATAGTAGTTATTGCCTGTTGCACGCACCAGGTCAACCGACTCGTATTCCACGGCAGATTCACCAAAGCCGAGCGCGAATAGCGGAGCCCACTGGTACCAGCTCCCGGCACGCTCGTGCCGCGTGAACTGTTCGCGCTACGAACCCAGCAGCAGTCACGATTCACCGTGCATGAATGTCCAAAATGCTCCTTCTTGCTGAAGGAACGAACCAACCACACAGGCGATACGAGATCGCTCAGTGTGGCGGCATGAAGCGTCACTGGTTGAGCCAACGCCGCCTTTTCTCGGCCACTATGCCGCTACGGTCACGGTCTCGGCATTGGCCTTCTGTTCGCCGATCCATGCCTTCACTTGACCTGCCACGTCCACCAGGTTTTCGACGTGGTTTCGTTCGTCGAGCTTGATGTGTTTTGGGGTGTGACTTTTATTCATTTGCTTTCAAAACCTCCCAATGGCCGCCTTTGTCGGGGCCGATTCGGTGCAGCCTTCCGGTTTTCTGTAAGTTGGAGAGATGTTTCTCGACCGCTCGGGAGCTAATTCCAATCTGTGCAGCGAGTGATGCAGCACTCAAATCCCCATCTTGCCTGAGAAGACGGGATTTTCTCCGAACTTTTCTCCGAACCTTTCTCCGACGTTTTCTCCGACGTTTTATGGATGGCCTTCTCCGACACAGCCTCTGGATGCACTGGCAAGCGGATCAGAAAGTAGCTGCGGTCGTCGTCCGTCTCGAATTCGGGCGAGGGTGACCCGTTGGCCTTCATCGCCCTGAGAATCTTGGAGATTCCGGTCGACCGGCCTTCGGTCAGTTCCAGTTCTTTGAGAAACTCACCGATCCGGCGATTACGATAACGGCGCGGGATCGCTCGGCCGCGGCTTCGTCCGGCTGTCCGACTAAACGGTTCAAGCGACTTGCCTTGGGAAGTCCGTCATCGGAGCCTGTTTGAAGCGTTTTCTGACATATCCTTTTTCGACTGCACAAAAAGTGCCAGCCGCGTGAGGCAGTTTCTCGGTTCGGAATCTTGGCCCAAAAACTATCATCTCACGTTCTCCGCCGCACCGTGCATGAATGTCCAAAATGCTCCTTCTTGCTGAAGGAACGAAACAACCACACAGGCGATACGAAATCGCTCATTGTGGCGGCATGAGGCGTCACTGGTCGAACCAGCGCCGCTCTTTCTCGGCCACTATGCCGCTACGGTCACGGTCTCGGCATTCGCCTTCTGTTCGCCGATCCATGCCTTCACTTGACCTGCCACGTCCACCAAGTTGTCGAGGTGACGGTCTGAAAAGCTCTGCGCATACCCAGTCTTTCCGGACTCCTCGTCCTTCCATGCCCGCGAAAACGTGACGTCGTAAAACACACCGGCTGAAGTTTGTC
>JAJSAJ010000581.1 GCA_024274855.1 Planctomycetota bacterium
CCCGGCTGGGGTTGTATCGTCCCTTCGGAATGGACGAAGACCTCGTCTGTCTGGGAGCCCGAAGGGCTCGTACAACCCTTGCCGGGGTCGTCAGGCCCCGGATGACGGCGAAAAAACACGAGCGAAGGCTCACGGTGTGGGGTTATCGAGCACGGCGGTTGCATGTCGCGCGAAGAGACCGCGCACATCTCGCTGGTATTCCCTGAGGATTCGCTCGCCCAGGCCCTGGTCGTCGCCGCACCTGTACAAGGCGCGAGCCAAGACGATCTCGCGTAGCGGACCTAAACGGCGCCGCCGTTCTGGCTGTCGACTGTATAGCGGCTCGAGACGGGGCAGGGCATGTCCCCGCATACCCGGTTTTTGCAGAAGCTGCGAGAGGAGTGGGGCGGCGCGTGGGTCGCGGAGTTGTTCCAGGGCCAATGCAACAGCGCGGTGGTGCGACAACGTGACACCAGCATCCAGTTTGGCGAGCCACTCGAGAATGGGAAGCGTGGCGCGACGATCGTGGGTGTGCCCCAATGCCAGGATCAGGGCGTCAACCGGCGTCGGCAAATGTGCGTATTCGGCCATTGCTCCTTGATAGACTTTCGCATCCCAATGCTCGACCTGCCGCAACGCCTCTACGAGTACGGGTACAACTTCGTTGTCGCCCAGAAATCCAAGGATTTTCGCATAGGTCAGTTGGGCATCGCCCTGTGCGGAAGCAAATGCGTCGCGCAGCGATGGGCGTGCCTGTTGCGTGTGCGTCAGGATGATAGCCAGAGCCCGACATCGAACCATGCGTGACTGCTGCAAATCAGAAAACGCGAGAACGGCCGTTTTCACATGATCCGGCGGCAGCGGAAAAGAATCGATGTCGGTCAAGACGTTGGCCGGCAAATTGCCGATCGCAACCAGATGCTTCTGAAGCACCTTGACGTCGATCTGTCTCGGAGTGCAATCGGCCTGCGCGGCCATTGCCGCGGCAACTCCCGCCGCATAACCTTGGTTATGGATGTCTCGTTGCATGCGCATCATGGCCAGAGCGTCGCGTTCCATGCTGATTCCAAGCCCCGCAACCAAAATGCCCTCCAGTCCGTGGGGCAGCAGGCATCGATAGGGCGTGTAGCAGGTGCCGCCGGGTGCTGGATGATTTGCTTTAAGAGTCTTCTTGGTGTGCGGAATCAGCGCAAAAAACGGTTCGTTTGGATAGCCGTGTGAATCGTAGTCGCTCCCCGACAAAACGATCGAATCGGGATAGGTGCGGGCGGCAATCTGATCCAAGTAGGACAGAATGTGATCTCCACTCACGCGCCGGCGTTCACGTGTCTGGATCAATGTGCCGATGTCATACGCCTTGATACTGCCCGCCAGCCGAACTCCGACCAAAGCCCGCCACGTGTCGAGCATATCGGATTCATCGACCAGCAAGTAATCCGTATTGATATAGCTGCCATCCAGAGGCCGGGCCGGCAGGCCGGCACCCTGCATGGCAATGCCATTCGCGTCGGCACCGTACATGGCGTCCGCACCCGCAGCGACCGCAATGTCGGCATTGCCCGTTGCATCGATCACAACCTTAGCCAGCACGGTACCTCGGCCCAGCGGAGTCGCCACGACGACTCCTCGAACTCGCCCAGCTTCGACATAGGCTCCACAGCCAAGCACACCGAACCACACCTGCCCGCCGGCGCCCGTGATCTGACGGCGATACCACTGCATCTTATATTCGGTGTTGTGCTTTTTGTCCGGGAATGGCACTTCCCGAGTGAAACCTCGGTTCTGCCCATGGTACGGGTGTCCAATTAGACCGACCGTGCCGACGCCGCCTAATCCTTCCTGGTATTCAACGCCCAGCACACTTGCTCCACGACGAGCCGCACCGATGGCCGCACACGCGCCCGATGTACCGCCACCCACAATGACCACATCAACATCTGCCAGAACGGGCACACCATCCTCGTCTGCCGAGACAGTTTCCAGATTGCGATCGGTCGGACGCAATCCTCGCAGGGACTCGCGGATGTCGCCGTGATGATTAAGGATTGTTTTTCGGCCGCGCCCCGGAACTCGGACAGATTCCGGATCAGCCAGGTTGTTGGCCTCGTGCGCGGCTGCCTGTCCGACAAAGCGTCCCATGGTCTCTTGAATTGCCGGTCGCCAGAACTGTTCTTTCTCGGACGACGGAATGTCGGCCGCTCCGCTCAGAACATAGATACGTTTGACATTTTTCGGAGTAAACAACCCGATCGTCCGGGTTTCAAGCCCTTGCCAACGATCAGCGGAATCTTTGCCTCGAATCGATTCTCGCGGGATGACGCGGAGCCGTTCCGAGGCTCGGAGCTGACCGCTTCGGTACGTCAAGTCCCGAGCCTCCTGTTCGGCGTCGGCCAGCGCGGCAAAACTGTCGTTCTTCAAGTCCAGATCAATCTCATACTCATAATAAGAAGGCTCCTGCCCACGAACGGTCACTCCAGCCGGAACGTGCCGTTTCGGCTGGAGAAGACTGTCAGCTTTCCCTCCGAGGACAACTCGCGTGCCCAATACTCGATTTTCGCACCGAGTGTGGAAGTCGGCACCGGCTCTTTTTGCCACGATTGCACGGTTCGTCGCATCGATGATCACGTTGGCAACGATCGCCTGCCGCCCGGCACGATTGGCGATAACAATTCCCGATGGTTGGCCGTCACCGTCGATCAACACATCGGTGGGATAACAACTCAACATGAAATCGACATCTGCTTTGAGCAATGCTGTTTCGAGCGTCTTCTTGACGTGCAAAGGTGTCGTCGTCTGTCCGGACGCGAACAACTCTCGCGTTAAATTGCCGGCCGGTGCTTCGCCTGCTTCGAGCCACAGGTGCAACGTTCCACACAGATCGTCGCCAAGGTAGGGACGTGGCGCAACCAGCATGACTCGGGTACCGCTATTTGCAGCCGCGACTGCCGAGGTCACCGCCCCAAGCGTTCCGCCGACCACAACAACATCGACTTTCCGAACGATCGGAATCTGCCGCGCACTCTGACGCACCGTCTCGGACCATCCGACTCGAGGAATAACGACCAGAGCTGCTGTCACCCAAAGAACAAGCTGTTTTCTCATCCGGTTTTTCCTTGGCTGTGGAAAAGAGTCACACATTTGATATTCTAGGCTTTGTATCAAAACCCGGGGAAGCAGTGTTTCCGGGAGGGCGAAACGCGTCTGGGAGGGCGAAGCTCCTGCTGAGCCTCTTGTTTTGTTGGCCAGAACGGCTCGGCAGGAGCCTCGCCCTCCCGTTTTGAAACAAAGCCTCGCTGAAGCTACACTACTAAGTCATTGTCACGCCATCCACCCAACGGACCATCGACTGAAAATCACGCGCTTTTGCGTGTGAAACAAGGCCTCGTGAAAAAGGAATATCGATGAAACGAAGAGATTTTCTGAGAAATACTTGCTCCGTCGCGGGAGCACTAGCCGCCGAGAGACTGATTCACGAATCGGCTGAAGCGTCGGAGCATGATGCCAATCCCGAGTTGTATCGAAAGCTTCCACGGTGGCGAGGTTTCAACCTGATGGAGAAAATCGGTGCCGAAAGCGTCATGCGCGTACACGCCGACCCCATGCCCGGAAATCAACCCTATCGCGAGTCGGACTTCGAATGGATGGCCGAGTGGGGATTCGATTTTGTCCGACTGCCGATGGACTACCACTGCTGGATCGATCCGCGGGACCCGTATCGGTTCAACGAGACGACACTGAAACAAATCGATCAGGCCGTAGATTGGGGAAGGCAGTACGGGGTGCATGTCTGTCTGAATATGCACCACGCCCCGGGGTATCGCGTCAGCCGGAAGTTGACGATGAACCTCTGGACTGAGAAAGAAGCCCAACAGCGTTTCAATTTCTACTGGGCGCACTTTGCCGCCCGCTACCGAGGGTGTCCATCGAAACGGCTCAGTTTCGATTTGGTGAACGAACCGGCTCGCATTTCTTCAGAAACGTACGCCAAAGTCGCTCGGCAAGCGATTGCGGCCATCCGGCAGGAGGACCCAGACCGACTGATCATCTCCGACGGGATTCCGTGGGGACACAACCCCGTGTACGAACTGGTCGATCAGAGAGTGGCTCAGAGCACACGTGGATATCAGCCTCGCGAACTGACTCACTACAACGCACCGTGGCTCGACCGCAAAGACTGGCCGAAACCGAATTGGCCCATGACGAAGAAGGGGCGAAAGCTGAACAAGAACTGGCTCGATCGGACGTGCATTCGACCTTGGAAGCAGCTGGAGGCCCGTGGTGTGGGGGTTCACGTTGGCGAATGGGGGATCCTCGATACGGTTCCGCATCAGGTTGCTTTGCATTGGATGCGGGATGTACTTAGCTTGTGGAAGGAGGCGGGCTGGGGCTGGGCACTGTGGAACTTCCGCGGCGAACACGGCTTTGGTTTTCTCGACACCCAACGGTCGGACGTTACCTACGAGAACTTTCGTGGCCACCGGCTCGACAGAAAGATGTTGGAGCTGCTACGGGAGTTCTGATCGAGCACGAGAGCACTCCGCGTGCTCGCCTGCAACTAAGTCGGTTGAACGGACGTCCAACGCCGTTCATCGACGGACGTGGGCGTCCGTCGGACAACATGCGCACACGGTGCGCGCATCCTATGGAGTAAGACTCTGGTCGCAGGATCGGCTCATCGAAGGCGGCGCGTCTTTGGGGCCGCTGCCCCATGTCTTGCATGGCTTAGGACCCAATTGCAACTCAAGTTCCCCCCCGTCGACCAATTCCCGGTGATAGAACCAGGGCCGATTGAGCGGTCTTCCATTGAGCATTGCAGACTGGATGTACTTATTCGTAGCTGAATTATTTCGGGAAATGATTGTAAACTCGCGGCCCGAATAATAGCGGGCATCGAGGTGGATAGTGATGCAGTCGAAAACCGGGCTGGTGATTTCGTAGACCGGGTCCAAGGCAGCCCCGCCGCGCAATTGAAACAGGCCGATGGCCATCATCACCCCAAGTCCACCCGCTTGGCCTTGGTCTTCATCGCCACCATAGCCAGCATCGGGAGTTGTGCCTCCGAACGTTCGTTGTTTCACCTCACGAACCCATTTCTGTGACAACCACGGCGCACCGGAATAATTGAACAGGTGGGCCATCTCGATCGATGGCTGATTCCCGTAGTTTACGTAGGCCGAGCGAAAATCCTTGTCGACCGACTTCTCAAAGGCCTCGTTCAGCTTCGTGTTCAGCACGTCGCGGCCACCCATCAAGTCGACCAATCCTTGAACGTCATGCGGTACGAACCAGGTGTACTGCCAGGCCGTCCCTTCACACCAGGCACGGTCTTTGGAATCAAGTGGATCAAAAGGCGTTTGCCAAGTACCGTCGCGGTTGCGAGGGCGCATGAAGCCGGTCTTTGAATCGAACACATTGCGATAGTTGCCGGCGCGGCGCATGAACAACTTGTAATCTTCGGCCTTGCCGAGCCGCTTGGCCATCTGCGCAAGGCACCAGTCGTCGTAAGCGTATTCGAGCGTCCCGGCCGCACTCTCGGTGATCCAGCCCTTGGGGCGCCCGTCGATGGGAATGTACCCGTACTTGATGTAGGCTTCGATGCCGCCACGCTTGGCACTGCCGTGCTCGTAGTGCCCATGTCCCATCGCACCGCCTGGAAACGCGTTCTTGCGCATTCCTTCGTACGCCACGTTAACGTCAAATCCACGAATACCTTTCATGTAGGCCCCAACAATCAAAGGGGTCGAGTGCGATGCCACCATCACCCACGTGTAGTCATGCCCGCAAGGCCCACGGGGAATGAGACCGCCATCGTGATACATGTCAACTAAAAAGTTCACGAATTGATTTGTAACATCCGGGTAGGCCAGGCCCCACACCTGGTTGATGTTCCAGAATGTGTTCCAGAAAGCGTCCGAGTTGTAATGATGGTAGCGTGGCTGACCGTCCGGCCCGAGCGGAATCTGCCGGATCACGGGCTGTGGGCCGGTCTGATCGCAGTATTTGCCGTCCACATCACTAGTCAGCCTGCGTCCCAACAACACGTGCCACAGATCAGTGTAGAATTTCGTGCGTTGAGCTTCACTGCCGCCATCGACTTCAATCTTACCTAGCCACTGATTCCAAACATTCCTCGAATCCCGCCGAACCTGATCGAAATCCCAGTGTGGCAGCTCGGCCCGAAGGTTTCGATGTGCCTGCTCGATGCTCACGTAAGATAGCCCGACCTTCAGTTGAACAATCTGATTGTCGCTGGCCGCGAATCGCACGATCGCCTTCGTATCCTTACCAGAAATCTGTTTAACTTCTCCGAGCTCCTTCCCATCAGCCCAACCAACAAATGACTCAAACGGCACATCTAACTCGGCAACAAAATAACAGGTGCACGGTTTCGGACGACGCAAAGTGGGGCCATTGGTTACATAGCCTTCAATCCGGCGATCATCCAACCTGCGAGCCATACCGGCGGCAATCGGCGACGGCCCCGATCCGGATCCCAGGTTGAACAAGACGCCACTTTGTCCAGACTTTCGAAACGTGTAGCGATGCATTCCGACGCGGTTGGTCGAGGTCAACTCGACACGAACTCCAAAGTCATCGAGTGTCAGTGCATGATACCCCGGGCCGACAACCTCTGACTCGTGGCGGAATGTCGAGCGGCAGAAATCCGCACCGACTGTCAACTTGATCGGACCGGAAAGAGGCATAACGGAGGGGCCGGAAAGCTGCCAGGCATGGACGTGGTTCAGTCCGCAGATCGAGCCGGTGTGATAGCAATATCCCGAATTCCACCATCCTTTCGTATCGGTGTCGGGACTGAGATTAACCATCCCGAACGGCCGGCACGCTGACGAGAAGAAGAGCCAGCGTGACTTGGCCGAATCGATCAGCGGGTTCACGTAATCAACCGGCAGCGCTCGGCCTTGCTTCTCCTTCGAGGGTTCGACGTGTACAGCGCACGTCCATTTCTGGCCGTTTGGCGGGGTGCGCCAATCAAAGCGAGTAACGCAGGCCTTGGGATCGCCCGCATGAAGCCGTCCCGGCGTCAAGAGTGGCAGAAGTGTCAGCAAAAGCGCAGCAAGCAACCCATTAACATGTTGTTTCATCGTATTGACTCCCTACCCGACACAGACTTCGCCTGCAACCCAAGTAGCATTTGCCAGAACTTGCTCAGCCAACGTACCCAAGCAGTGCTCATGTGACGAGCACCGACACGCCAGGGTCCTAACAAGGCAGGGCCTCGAACCAATTACGAGCTACCGCTCGAGCCGTGTTGGCCCGCTCGCGTTGGCCCCTAAACTGGACTCAAAATGATCAACTTCTGTTCTATAAGCGTACTAAGCCGGATTTTTCACGAGCGATCTGCCGCAGGGCCGCAAATCGGCCATCTGCGTCCTCAAAGTGTCTATCGCCTTCGCTCACGTATCAACAATAGGGTGTGGACACGGCACCGGTGCGCCGTGACTTATCTGCAATGCTTCAGTAGAACACGTATCACGCCCAATTCAAGCAATTGCCTCAGGGAATCTGGGACGGTACAACATAGAGCAGCAGGGCCGCAACCAAACCCAAGCTACCGCTCGGCCCGCAATGGCCACGCCCGTTGGTCACTGGAAGATTGCCACAAACTTAGCCGTTCACGCCGATGGGGTCTGACGCAATTTTCGGCGGAGAAAGCGTTTCTTTACGCGAACACATTTTGTCGCCGAAAATGGGTCTGACCCCTTGGAAGCAAACCGGTGGCCTACATTCCGTGAACGGTTACCCACAAACTTAGCCGTTTTTGAAGTTAGTAACATAGATCTCCGGTGC
>JAJSAJ010000582.1 GCA_024274855.1 Planctomycetota bacterium
ACGGGGCGGAAGCCCCGAAAACAACACCGGCGGGCAACCATCCGTCTCTGCATGCTGGTCCCATCCAACGATCGCTGAAAGTTGACTCAAGGCGAGCAAGTTTCGACCTTTAAGTAAACTAACGTAGCTTACGCAGAACCACCTGACGCGATGTTTTACGCGGTTTGCCACCCATCCCGCCGAGCCCCCCCCCTACGGTCCCGATCAGTTGTTCGACCAGCCCTCCCACGCCTCCTCGTCCGTATCGTCCCACGGCCAAGGAGCACGAACGACAGCCACCAGTTGCTGATCAATCCACCCTCGTCGATCACCCGCTATATTCCACCCGGCAATGCGTTGACACTCGACCCGATCGTACCAATCACCAAGTTCCGCATAATCCGGGAAAATGTCATACACGACCGGCTGTTCGGACGAAATGACCGGCAGAGGCAAGTTGGTGAGTCGTTCCAGATCCAACCGGCGAACGTCGATTGAAGCCGAGTCGAATCCTGTCACATAACTGGTTCCCTCATAAACCACGTCAGTCTGTACCAGTTCAGACGGTAAATCGGACCATGTATCGGCGGTGAACACCAGACAATGCTCCCGGCAGATCCCAACCGCCACACCCTGCAGGGCCCGCCGTCGGATCACAGCGGCAACCAGTGCATCCAGCTCGTTCGGTGCCAAGGGCCGATCGCCCGATTGCGCATAGACATTTGCCGCCTCAGCAAACGTGACCGGCAGCTTGCCCAACATGGTCACCAGCAGACGTTCTAACCTATCCCAGATTGGCCCCCCCCCGTCATGCGTAGCATTACGTCGCGTCATTATCCGCATCTCGATCCCATAATTCAGGCCATTTTCGACCAAGGATTTCCAACAACCGCAAACGTGCCCGCCGTCGGGCCGCATAGATGGACCCTTCGGTCGTGTCGAAACACTCCGCCAGTCGCGTAGCACACGCAGTACCACACGCGTCCAAATCTGCTTGGATCACACCACGTTCCAACGGCGATAACGCATCCAACGCATCATGAACCGCGTCCAGCCGTTCATGATCCATCAAGTTTTCCAACGGTGACGAGGTGGGATCTGCAAACTCCCAATCACCAACGGGCACCTCCATCACACCGCGAGACGCCCCCTTGCGCAGCACATCGATCGCTATCCGATTGGCCAGAAACAATAGCCAGCCACCCGGGCGTCCACGCTCCGGATCGAATGTGTCGAGCAGCTTTAGCACGGCATCGACCAACACATCATGAATCTCCGAATCACGAAGTGATGGAAAGCGACGGCGCAAATGAGCACGTACTGGGCCACCATGATGCTGCAGCAAGAGCGCGACAGCCTGTTGATCTCCCGTGCAAATCAACCGAACCAAAAAGCGATCGTCCGGATCATCCAACTGGCACATCGCCGCTCCGTCAACCCCAGGGCTGCACGACCCATTCAAAGCCGCGGGCTAGCCCGTTCATAAGTTACAATACGTGACTGCCCGGACAAATCTGACTGGCAATTTCGTAATATTTTGGCCGTCCGGCAAAATGTGCTAAACGGGCCGGACGTCTTTTCTTCCACGTGCCAAATTCACACGGTTCCGGGCCCGCTTCACCGGCGGAAAAGAGCCCACCCTCTTTTTTGGCGTTACCGCAACGTCAAACGGCTGAACAGTCGCACAATTTCAATACGACGCGGCACGCGGTGTGACTACGGGAAGCCGAGACCAGTTGGAAAGCTACGGACAATGGGCAAACAGAACAGAAAACTACTGGTCGGCCGTGTCCAGGAACGGATCTTGCCCCATTTCCCGCTGCATTTTTTTGCGTTCTTTTTCATGGTGCAACAACATATTCCTGTCTCGCAGATGCTGTCGTTCCACTTTGCGCTGTGCCCGTCGAAAAAACCGCGCGTAGTGATCCATCGCTCCGGCCACTTTCTCGCCGGCCGCCTCAACTTTATCGGCTGTCTCAGGTCCAAATGCACTTCGAATAATCTCGTCATCCAAGGCCAGGTATTGCCGGTAGGTTCCAGGATCTCCCTGGCGGCCGCATCGGCCATAGAGTTGACGATCGATACGAGCCGCATCGTGCATTTCCGTACAAATCACCTGCAGCCCTCCAATATCCGCCACGCCGGCAGCCAGCTTAATGTCGGTCCCTCGTCCCGCCATATTCGTCGCAACCGTCACGGTCCCACGCTCGCCAGCCCGTGCAACAATATCCGCCTCCTTGGCAATCTCATTCGCATTCAACACTCGGTGGTCAATCCCCGCTTCCTGCAAGAGCCCGGCCAACGTCTCGGATTTGTAAATGGACCGCGTTCCGATCAGGACGGGACGGCCCGTCGTATGAAGCAGCCGGATCTCGTCGACGATCGCCTCCCATTTTCGCTGACTGGTTCCAAATACGCGTGTCGGCTGTCGCTCACGGCGCACAGGCCGATTGGTCGGAATCCGGACCACACGCGTCCGATAGATTTTTCGAAACTCATGCGCTGAACTGAGAGCCGTTCCCGTCATACCGGCCAGATAGCGATACCGGAGAAAGAGATCCTGAATTGTAATTCGGGCAGCTTGCCCGGTGGGCACCGTCACTTCAACGCCCTGCTTGGCCTCAATCGCCTGATGGATGCCATCTCGCCATTTCCGCCCCTCGGCCAAACGCCCGGTGAACTCGTCCACAATGACAATTTCCCCGTCTTGGACAACGTATTGACGGTCCAGATGAAAATCGCGATGGACCTTGATCGCTCGCTCCATGTACTGGTACATGTCGATCAAGCCGACACCACGCAAAATATCCGGCTGGGGAAGTGACCGCACTTTCTGGCGACCCTCTACCGTCAACTCGACCTTTCTCGTGTCGTGTTCGTAGTCGTAATCCTCGTCCTCCTCGAACTGAGGTGCATGCTCGGCCGCCCACTGGTACGTCGCGACGACCTGCTGCACAGCTTTCTCGCCAAGCGAGCCGATGATCAACGGAGTTCGTGCTTCGTCGATCAGAATGCTATCTGCCTCGTCCACCAATGCGAAATGGGCCAAACGCTGCACGGGCTGCTCACCCGAATCATCCCACCGTTGACTGCTGCCGTCACCAAGAAAATCGCTCTGTGAACGTCCCATTCTCCGCAATAACAATCGATCGCGCAGGAAATCAAAACCGAACTCCTTGGCCGTACCATACGTGATGTCACATCCATAGGCGCGGCGACGCTGGTCCTGTGAATCTGGGGTCTGAATCACGCCGACGGTCAGTCCCAGCCGTTCGTAGATCGGACCCATCGTTGCGGCATCACGCGCAGCCAAATAGTCATTGACGGTCGCAAGGTGACACCCTTTGCCCATCAAAGCGTGCAAGTACATCGGCAACGTCGCCGTAAGCGTCTTGCCTTCCCCCGTATCCATCTCGGCAATACAACCGTGGAAGAGTGCAATCCCCCCAAGAATCTGCACATCAAAATGCCGCATTTTCAGCGTTCGTGTCGCCGCCTCACGTACCAGCGCAAAACCTTCCGACAACAACCGCTCGAGCTTCTCGCCACTCTTAGCACGAAATCGCAACGATAGACTGCATTTTCGCAACTCGCGGTCACTTAGCTCCTTGAAATGGCTCTCGAGCCGGTCGATTTCATGGACATGACTCCACCAGCTTGCCGGCGGACGATGACGCGCTAAGCTGACAATCGATCCGATTCCTAACAGACCACGCATCCGTTTCCCAACCGTCATGTCCGGTATCCTCGTCATGCTCACGATGTTCCAATCCGCATCTTAGCCTAAGGCAGCAGGCCCGCAACCAGCTAGACAACATGCCCGCACCGGACACGCGTCACAGACCGAGACTCCAGTCCTTGAAATCCGATAGCACAAAGCAGAACGGGACCTGAACAACAACAGCCTTGGGGATGTGCGACGGATCCGTACCCGACACACAAACACAACGCCCCGAGGCTTGAGTGTTAAATTTCAACTCTTTAGCCGTCTGCAGTAGGATTTGTATCTCACTGCTGTTTTTTGGGTTGATCGACCCCAACGGCCTTGTGCCGTTGGTGAGCGAGTCTCTTGAGCTAAGAGCAACATGTCACTCCAAAGCCCCCGCTCCCTCCCCGCCGCTTTTGGCGGCTGGGAGGGAGCAGGGAAGGGAGGCCTTGATCGCAATCCGGTCCAGCAGCAGGCAAACAGGTCCCGGCTGCAGTTCCAAACCTCTTGTAGCGTCCGGGATTACGCCATGTCCCGCTCGGCAAGCGGGACCTACCTGGACCACCTTACGATCAATGCAGGGAAGGGACATTTCACCACATCGCGCTAGCTCACGAAACTTATTCACCCATGGGGGTCCCTTGAGAACCGTTCTCCTCCATTTGGCTAAAGCGTTGCTTAAATTCTAACTTCTTATTCCGCACTCCGCGCAGAACAGACATGCAATCTGTCTTCGGATTACCCTGCGTGCGACAAACAACGCCGACCGCCCGATTAACCCTAAGTCTCCACTCCGCCCAAAACGCTCTTTCCCGCGTTCTATTTGCGATTTAACTTGCCTTTTCCCGACGTTGCGCGGTTTCACCACACAATTGATTTAACCGCTACACTCCCAATTGCCGACATAACCAAACGACAGAACGTCGTACGAAGAAGACGTCGCAATGACAGCGATGGATTAAACAGCGTGTTTTAGTCAGATCGGGATAGTTACAAAGACTTTAATGGGCTTTCTAGTCTTTCTGATTGTTTCGCTGGTACATGCCGATTTCTTCTTTCGTGGGTGCTTTTGACATTTGTAACGAGCCGGCGAGCTTTCATCATGATTCCACGTTTAACGATTATTGCTATCGTAGCTGCCACAGTTGGACTCAACGGCAACCTTGTGATGGCTCAAACCGGTAGGTCTGCTGCAGTGTCAAGCACTCGTGCAATCGATGCCGCATATAGCGACTCACAGGGACGCACCGACAAGGCTGGCTGCGCTGATCCGGTTGATTGTGATGATCGTGCATGTGATACATGCACGCCATCCGGCCACCGCCTTTATGATCCGAATTGTAATTGTCCCTATTGCCGGCCGCGTACTGGCTGGGGGACGTTCGAAGGCCTGCTTTGGTGGGGAAAAGGGCGGTCATTGCCGCCGCTGCTAACTACCGGACCAGCCATCCCTCAATCCGATGCGGGCGTGCTTGGCCGACCTGGGACGCAAATCCTGTTTGGCAACGGCGGTGTCGGCACACGAGCGGCAGGCGGAGCTCGGGCCGATTTCGGAATGTGGCTCGACAACGCGGAGAACCTGGGCGTTGGAGCCAAGGTTTGGGGTATCGATGGGGACATGCGAGGAACCTTCGCATCGTCACCGACAGGTGATCCCGTTCTGGCTCGCCCGTTCTACAACGTGGTCCTGGACCAACAAGATGCTTTTCTAGCAGCTTACCCGGGCTTGATCACCGGCAATATGACGATCGAAACAGATAGCAGCGTGATTTCTGCCGAGGCCTATTTACGCACCAGCATGTTCCACGGTCGTGGATATAATCTGGATTTGATTGGTGGCTATCACTTCATCCGGTTCGATGACCGCCTGCTGATCGTTGGTAACTCGGTTTCGGTCGACCCGGGCGGTTCCAATCCGGTCGGAACGACCATCGACATCACCGATTCCTTTGACGCACACAACGAGTTTCACGGCGGAAATCTTGGAATCGTCGGTGAAATACGCCACGGACGATGGACACTCAACGGCCTGGCAAAGCTGAGTGTCGGGAACATGCGTGAGACGGTCACGATTAACGGTGTAACGACCGTAACCACACCGAACCCGGGGGGCACAACGACGACGAATCCAGGAGGCCTGCTGGCCCTGCCGACGAACATGGGCAGCTACTCGCGCAGCACACTCGCCTTAATTCCTGAAGTCAACATGACGCTGTCGTACGAATTACGCAGATGGCTTCACCTGAGCGTCGGATACAACGCCGTTTACTGGTCCGACGTGATGATGTCCGGCGATCAAATCGACATGAACGTGAACCCGACTCAGATGAACGGTGGAATATTGCTGGGGCCGCCATCGCCAGTCTTTCCGATGCGGCACACTGAGTACTGGATGCACGGTATCTCGTTGGGGGCAACATTTCTATTCTGACGAACGGAATACCCGCATCAAAAAGACGTTCTCCGGCTGAAGATTCAAAATCCGGTTCGCCCAACAATCAACCAGGTCCCGCTTGCTAAGCGGGACCTGGTCTATTTAGTTGGATCTGTTGGACCGGCAAAGGCCTTAGGACCGACGGATCAATGGTTGTCGCGTTTACTGGGGGCCGTTCGTGCGGCGATCCTCCTTAGCTGCGAGACTGGTTCACCCATGGGGCGAGCCCACGGGGGTCTGTACGCGGAAGAATGCGACAGTTATTGATTGGCAAAGGCCTTATGCCCAACCATCATTCCCAAATATCGCATCCACGTCCTGGGCATAGGCGACCATTTCACCGCCC
>JAJSAJ010000583.1 GCA_024274855.1 Planctomycetota bacterium
AACGTAAGACCGGGCATTAAGAACACATCCGACTTCGCAGCCGCTTCGATCATCTGGTCTACTTCGTCCAGATTGGCCGCAAGGGGCATTTCGCACAACACGTGCTTGCCCGCTTCGATCGCGGCAAGCGTCGCCTTGGCGTGCAAATGCGTCGGTAAGGAGACAATAACCGCGTCGACTTTGGGATCGGCGATCAGTTCCGTGAAATCGGCATAGGCTGACTCGACGCCATACTTCTTCACGACCTTGCCTCGTCGTTTATCATCCGCGTCGGCAATCGCGACTAGCTTGGCGTTCTCAATCGAATTGATCGCCGGTACGTGTGCGCCGCGACCGACAAAGCCACAGCCGACAACCCCAACACCAATAGGACTCGTCATTATTCAATCTCCTCGTAGTTTGTGTAAGTTGCCGGCCGAATCGCCTGCCCGGAACGAGCCGATTCGGAACGCTTTCCACGCGTCGTGCCACGGGAATCGCACGCTTTTGTCCGTCAGCCACCTTACAACATCGTTAATCTCGCAATGAACTGCCGGCGCCGAATGCGGTTGCAGCATGGGACACACCCGCCACGGCCGGACCGGATCCAGCACCCCGGGACTCAACCCAACAAGTGCTCGATGACGGCAAGTTCCAACGCCTCGTAGTCGCGTTGTTCGATGCATTGACGCTCAACGTCTTTCGGGAACGTCCTTACTTTTTCGACCAATCGCAGGAAGATCGCCTTGCTGTTGGAAAGGTGTTTTTCGGCATCTTCGGCCTTCTGGGATCGCATCGCCTTGACATCCAGGCCGATAAAACGACCGGTATCGGGATACCCGGCCAGCTCGAGAATACGTACCTGGTTATACGCGCATCGCAGATTGACCGATCCAAAGGTCTTGTCCTGATCAAACTTCAGCCCATTCTGATCGTTCAAATGGACACTCCATAACTTGCCGGACGCCAGGGCGAATGCCATCTCGTCCGATGGATCGAGTCCGGCCAACAGCGCGTGCGCCGTCTCGATCAGACCACCGACGCGAGCCGGGTCGACAGTCAAGTGCGCAATCGCCAGTGCGTGCCCGATCGTCGGAACATAGGCGTGATCCATCGGCTCGTTCGGCTTGGGCTCGATCGCAAACTCCATCTCTTTGTCGTGCTCGAGCAGCTGATTCAACGCGTCGGCCTGGTACTTGTACGCGTCAATCGCGTTCTTGGATTCACGGATATAGGTCCCTTCACGAGCCAGCCACAGGACCATCAGTTTCGTCCCAAGGGCGTTCGCGATATCGACCGCGCGCTTCGTCCGGTCGATGGCCCATTGGCGCGTGGCCGGATCATTGGCCGTGAAGCCACCATCGATTCCCCGGGGGTCTTCCCAGAGTCGTGGGGCCACGAACTCGGCCACCAGGCCTTCGCCGTCAAGCAACGTCTTCATAGCCGCGGCCTCTTGGGCCAGCTGAGCATCCGACTTGTCGTCAACGTTCGGCACTGCATCGTCATCATGGAATTGAACAGCGTCGAACCCCAGTCGTTTGTAGGCGCCCAGCTTCTCGGCGAACGAGATTGTCGGCCGCACGGTCGGGCCGAATGGATCCGCCCCTTCACTGATGTTCCATGGTCCAAACGAAAAACGATAATCACGCGACATCCTATGGCTCCTTATTATTGAATCTGCTCAACTTGTTCACTCTGCTAGACCGGCCAACCGCATGGTCTGTTCATAATCACGAAGTCCGGCCGTTGCTCCCAGTCCCGTCACACAGCAGGCGCCGACCGCTCCGGCCAGACGGCCCGCTTGCTCTACCGTCAGTCCTTTGAGCAAACCGGTCAACAAACCGGCGTAAAAACTATCGCCGGCTCCCGTCGTATCGACAACGGGTCCGGGCGCCGGCACCTGGTCAATTTTGATATATTCACCCGCTTTGGGACTCAATAACGCACCCTCGGCACCGAGCTTGACGCCCAGCAATCCTGGAGCACCGCAATTGCGATAGGTATCCAGAATCAACTCGGGGGCCTTCTTGCCCGTCTGATGGACGGCTTCGGCCAGGCTGGGTACGAAAACATCCAGATGCGGCAAAATGCGGTCCAACGGATCGAGTGTTCCACCGTCACCAGCCGCGTCCAAGGCTGTCTGGCAACCGAGGCCTCGGATCTGGGCAAGTATCTCGGGTAGATCGGGCTCCAGATTTGGCATCAGCGAGTAATAACCGAGCAAGGTCATTCGGCTGCGAGCGAACAGATCAAGGTGGTCGAAAAACAGCCGCTTGTCCATCTGCTTGGGAGCGCCAACGCAATGTGCGAAACTTCGCTCGCCCGACTGATCAATCAATACGGCAGTCGTACTGGTCGCTCCGGTGGCCAGCGTGATCAGGCCATCCGTGTCGATCCCCTCCTGTTGGTAACGCCGCCGTATCAGGCTGGCCCATTCATCATCGCCCACAAGACTGAACGCGGCGACATTCATTCCAAGGCGAGAGAGTGCGATCCCCGAATTCGAGACGATGCCGCCCGTCGTTATCTCAATCGGGTCGACCTGAACCAGCTTGCCGGCACCAATCGGGGTATCCAGCGTAACAGGACGCACCAGCATATCGACCACACAGGACCCGCACAGTACACAGTCGATTGATTTGTCCGGCATCCCAATCCGCTTTCTATAAGTTATGGACACAACCGTGGAAGGGCCCTGACAGCGTGTGGGGACGACAGGAAGTTTCTCGACCTTAGTCGCTCAACAGGTGGGTTCGAGCCCCCGACGGCCCGACCGTGGCCCTTTTTGCCGATAAACCGAGGGAATCAGCGATTCCGGCCAATCCTCGCACTGGCGTGGATGATATCCGATTCCAAGGCAGGTTTCCAGCGGGTGAACTTCGGGACAGGTAAGCTATACTATTTAGACGGCCTTGCAGGGTTCGGCCTTGCAGGGCCACGACCCAAGTGGCAAGGTCACCGCCTGCAGGGGCCACCGCCTGTGGGGTCGGTGGCCGGATGCGGCCACTCACGCCCGTCGCTGAGGGACCAGGTGCGGACGGTGCTCGTATGCCACAACGCAGGACTTCAAGAAATGACGCATTCCGAAGTTTCGGGACGCGCAATCATCGGCCCAACAGGTTTTCAATTTCCACCGATCAGGTTTCATACGATGCAAAAGTCGCTCGATCAGAAGATTGCTCGCATTCTTGCCGATCCTTCCTGCCGCGAATTCATTCTGGCGGATGCGAAAGATGCCGATATGGCATTTGGGCTGGCCGCGCCCGGACGGAGTCCCGAGCACCATGCCGACGAGGCCCACTTTCGAACGCTCGATCAATACCGCCAACTGATTCGTGATGTGACCAAGCAAGGACTGGTCGACATCGTTCTGATGAGCGCTAGCTCCAACGAGGTTCTGACGTTGCAGGAACGTCTGTTCGACGGCAGTCACGTCACACCGGCAATTCGAGCGAATGATACCACGGACATCTGGCTTGCCGCTGGGACCGGCCGTTATCCGACACAACCGTCGCGTCCTTTTCGCACGGCGTCGATCGACCATGCCATGTGCGGCAAGGTCGACTGCACGCCGGAAGAACGTACGCTCGGGGCCAATCTGGGACTCTACTCCGTGACGTTAAACAACGATGTCCAACTGGATCACGAGACGCTCCAGGCGTATCAAGTCTTTCGACTGGAAGCCGAGCAAAAAGGGTTCCGGCACTTTCTGGAAGTCTTTGCGCCGAACGCATGTGACAACCATTGCCCAACCGACGTCGCGAGGTTCGTGAACGACAGTATCGTGCGCACTCTTGCCGGCGTGACCGGCCGAGGGCGTCCGTTGTTCCTAAAGATTCCTTACTTCGGGCCCGCGGCCATGGAAGCGCTTGCCGGTTATGACAGCAGCCTGATCGTCGGTATCTTGGGTGGATCGGCCGGCACGACGCTCGACGCATTCCACATGTTGTGGGAAGCCAAGAAATACGGAGCCCGTGTCGCCTTGTACGGCCGGAAAATCACCAATGCCGAACATCAACTGGCATTTATTCAGTACTTGCGGGCGATCGCGGACGACCAGATCGGTGCTTAAGAGGCCGTTCGTGCCTACCATGGCGAGTTGCAGCGTCTAAGTATCCGTCCACATCGGCCCCTCGAACAAGATCTGCAATTGACAGCCACAGCGTCCAGCTACGGCGGCAAACCAACCAAGAAGCCTGACTCTCGTTCAGGCACCAGTCCGATTTCCGGCCGTCCATCCCGCTCAAAGCCGCAGCAGGCCGGCCAGCCGACCCAGCCGGACTTCGAGCAGATGACGCCGGCTGAA
Organism: Planctomycetota bacterium; assembly: GCA_024274855.1. Taxonomy (GTDB): domain Bacteria; phylum Planctomycetota; class Planctomycetia; order Pirellulales; family Pirellulaceae; genus JAJSAJ01. The sequence goes on from JAJSAJ010000583.1 coordinate 4,286, forward strand.
AAGGTCCAGTGGAACCTGGACCGGTGGCGCCGTATTCTCGGGGATTGAACGGGCTGGGCGATTCAACGCGAGCCAAAGACGACCCGCAGGTGGCGTGGCGCGCTGAAATGCTTGGCCCGTAACGAGGCTTTGTCTCAAAACGGGAAGGCGAGGCTCCTGCCGAGCCGTTCTGGCCAACAAAACAAGAGGCTCAGCAGAAGCTTCGCCCTCCCGGAAACACTGCTTCTCCGGGTCTTGAGACAAAGCCTGGTTTCCCGGACCGGCAACCGTCGTCCAAGCCTGTCTGGTTACGATTCGATCAGTGATCTGGCAACCTCGACCGCACTTGCCGCATCCGCGGCGTACCCGTCCGCACCAATCTGGTCAGCATATTCCTGTGTAACCGGTGCGCCACCAATCACAACCTTGGTCACGTCCAACCCTTCGCTCCGGATCGCCTCGACCGTTTTCTGAATCGAAGGCATTGTTGTCGTCAGCAGCGCGGATAGTCCAACCAATTGAGCGTTATGGGTACGAACCGCTTCGACGAACTTTGCCGGCGACACATTCGTACCCAGGTCGACCACGTCGAAATTCGCGCCCTTCCACATCATGGCAACCAGATTCTTACCGATGTCGTGCAAGTCGCCCTCAACAGTGCCGATCACTGCTGTTGCCACGGGCGTGATTCCCGCTTCGACCAAGATCGGTTCGAGCAGTGCAAGTGCTTCCTTCATCGCACGGGCGGCGATCAGCATTTCGGGAACGAAAATCTCGTTGTTCTGGAACCGCTGTCCGACAACATCCATCGCATCGACCATCACGTCGAGGATTTCCTGAGCGGGCACCTGGGCGTCAATCGCCTCTTGCGTCAATGTTGTCGACTTCGTGCGGTCACCACTTTTGATCGCCTCGCCAAGCTGTTGCAGATCCGGCATCGATCAAGGCCTCCAGAGGTTTTGTTGGGCTCGTAAAGTCCAGCCAAATTGTTGTGTGAGTCTCATCAGGTACGGTGCAAACGCCGCATACACTCGGTTCCCAAAGAAACGATACCGCGAGTTTTTCACAAGACCGGCTTCTGGCGAGACCGGCTTGGAGTGCGAAAACCCCCGAAGTTTGTCGCCCTGACCTGCAGTTTCGTAACCGGTTGTGAGAATCGGCCGAGCTCTCGACATGAGACTCTCAACGTGCAGGCAGAATCCGCGCTAACCATGCGTGTTTATCACCAAATAGCTTACAATATGCCGCAACCAGAATCAATCGGCCGGCAGGGCTTGGTTTTGGGGCAAGTTGCTTGCGTGCATTTCTGGGGGCAGATATGCGAGGTCCAAACATGCCTTTCTTTACGCTCCGCTACGAGACTGCCGTCCGCCTTGACTAAGAAGAGGCCGGGAAAACCGGTGCCGAATACGCCAGACCCGCAGTCAATGTCAGCTGTCGCACGCCTGTCACGATTGGCCCAACCGTCTCGGCTTGCCAATGCCGGCCACCAGCAGTAAGTTTGTCTTCCCAAGAGCTTCCTCGCGCGTATCGTCATTGCACATACGCGCGCATTGGGCCACCCCCCCCCTACGTGAGGGAGACTATTCAGACACCAGCCTGGTGATCTGCCAAATCAAATTCTCGCGCTGTTTTAGCCGATGGTCAATCATCGATTGGCTGACGGAAGAAGCCCTTCACGGAATGTAGGAGAACGGTTCTCAAGGGGCCCCCATGGGCTTGTCCCATGGGTGAATAAGTTTCGTGAGCTAGCGCGATGTGGTGAGATGTCCCATCCCCGCTCGCTCCCCAACGGCACAAGGCCGTTGGGGTCGATCAACCGAAAAAACAGCAGTGAGGTACAAATCCTACTGCAGACGGCTAAAGTATTTTGGATTTGCGTGTTTGTATCCCTGGGGGTTGTACTTAACGTGTATTTGGGGGCCACTGGCAATGTCAGGTTGCAATTGAATAAGCCGTGGGACTCCATCGCATTCTACGTGTTCTTCACGCCGGGTATTGCAGTCACGTTTTGCTGGGCAGGCTTCTGCATCGCTATCGCCGTGTTGCTACGAAAACGTGACCAAGCCGGCCTGCTGCAGCAGGCCGCAGCACTCCTGGTCGTTGCGGTTCCGTTTTGGGGAATCGGCTACTATGACAGCATTGTTCGGCGTCTCTCGGAGTCGAAAAATGACCGGAGCCAGTAACAGCGAGTTTGAGCGGTTGGGGACCGTCTTCGAACTCACGGGGCCACTTCAGTATTGCTATTCTTGTGGACGAAACCTGGACGATGAAATTGAAGAAAAGCAGAGCGAATGACCAAGGCCCCGTGGCCACTCGGTCTTGGTGCTGCGTCACGACTGGCCTTGCTTGACAGTTATCGTGGAAACGCATGAAATGAGCCCATGACCGATGCCGTCGCGCGCCGGGCTCTTGAGCCTCAACGGCTTGCTGGCCCAGCGGGCAATTCGTAGAATGCTTGATTCCGCGTTCTGCACGTATTTCACTCATCTCAAGCGTCGTTAAGTTCTTGTCTAAGTTGAGCGGCCATTGGAAGCGAGCCGAGAGAGACCCGAGCGGTAGCTCGAAGTTGGCCGGCAACTTAGTCGTGCAGCGCTGCTTTCACGATTGTTCGCCTTAATACCCACTTTGGTAGATATGGGATGGAGGTTGACGCATGCGAGAGATCATACCGCAACAGCTTTGGCTCGGTCATGCAATCGATGCTCGCGACATTCGGCTACTGCATGACACCGGCGTCAAGGCCGTCGTTGATCTTGCCCATGAAGAACCGTGCGCACAGTTGTAGCGTGACATGTTGTATTGCCGTGTTCCCTTGGTCGACGGTGGCGATAACGCCGCCAATCTGCTCCACTTGGCGATCTCAACAACGTGTGCGCTGATTCGTGTCGAGATTCCAACTTTCGTGGCCTGCAGTGCCGGGATGAGCCGATCCCCGAGCATTTTGGCCGCTGCGCTGGCAATCGTTCAAGGTAAGTCGCCTGATGAGTGTTTGCAGCAATTGGTCGAGGGACACCCCTGCGATGTTTCGCCGAGACTGTGGGG
>JAJSAJ010000584.1 GCA_024274855.1 Planctomycetota bacterium
AACGGCTGAATCTGTCCATCAGGCATCGGGCTGATGTTCAGCAGAAGATTTCCGTCGCCGTTGGCACACATGACCAGCAGCTTGACGCAGTGCTCGACATCCTTGGTGTTGGCCTCTTTTCCACCGGACCAGAACCAGACGCTCGATTCGATGGGAATGCACATCTCCCACTGTGGGTTCATTTTGAAACCGCCCAGTTTCTGTTCGGTGCATCGCCAATCCGCGTGGTGTTTTGGATGCCCGCAGCGGGGGCTCATGATCAGCCACGGCTGCGCCTTGAAAAGGGGCTTGAAGAAGTCTCGGTTCGCCGGGTCTTCCATGTTCCACTTGCCGCCGCCATCCCACCAGATGCCCGCCACCTTTCCATATCGGTCGGTGTTTGTGATCAGGTGCTGGATGTTCCTGGCGCGAAGTTGGTCGTAGGTCGTCACACCCTGCCACAGGCCCTTGTAGTACTCCGGCCACAACTCCTTGGGAATATGGACGCCGCCCTGCCCGCCGTTGGAGCCGAAATACCAGATGGGCGTGATGCGTCCTTTCGCGGCCTTGGCAAGTTGCTCAACAATGTCCTTCTTGTACTCGGTGGACATGATGTCGAAGTCCGTGACCGGACTGTCGAAGTTGCAGAACCCGTGCATGTGCACCGTGGTGAATGTGAAATACTTCGCTCCCGCGGCAACGAAGAGATCGATCCACGCATCGGGATCGAACTTCTCCGGATTCCAGGTTTGCCATTTGTAGATATCCTTTCCCACCTTGTCGAACATGGCGGCTTCCTGTGCGCGTTTCGTTTCCGGCCGGATATCAGGATCAAAGCTGCCAATGTTGACGTTGCTGCGAGGATCCCAGTGGACAAAGATCCCGAATCTCGCCGCTTCAAACCATTTCGCCGTGTCTTCGCGCGTCCGGAATTCCGCGGAGTGGCAGAGCGTGGATAGACTAAGACAACTGAGACATAAAACCGATTGGAGCAAGTGCCGGCTTTGCATGAAATGTCTCCCATCTCCTTGAAGTGGTGCTTTGCAGCTATAATGGGGTCGAGTGTGGATTCTCCGTCTACCATGATAACGGCTGGTGCGGGGCCAATTTGCCGTTCTGTCGCATTTTCAAGTGAACTGCCATCAAGGTTCAGGTGGACCCTGCTTCAGACAATGGGATCGATCGCCGCCAGTGACTTGGAGAGGGGTCAGGACTGTGTGATTGGCATTGCGGGTCCGTTCTTCGCTACGGCGTTCGATACCGACCATGTGCAAGATAACATCGGTTTTCGCAACGAGCGTCAGGTGCGCGCCATGGGAGTCCCGCGAGAACGCCGCTTGTGGCAATACGAACTCCGTGACCTGCCACCGGCCGGAGGCACTCGGAGGCGCCGTGAACGTTCGGCCGGAACATGCAACCTGCCACACCGTATCTTTGGTCGGCAGCCATACGATCCGTACCGTCGCACGTTTCCCTGCAAGGCTTTGTGCGAATGCGTCGTTCAAGGCGAACCGCATGGTCTTGCCTGGTGGTAGTTTGCGGGCCCACGCTCCATAACGCTGATCGGCCGGGCCAGCGTTCTTAAACGCCACACTAGCGTCGCCAGAAAAACGTTGCATTAGAAAGGTGTAGTCCCCTTTCAGGTAGTCGCCTTCGCGCAGCGCGACCCAGGCTCCCGGCGCAACCGACGGGCTTGCGTGGCAGCCGGCATACTTGGCCGCAAACTGAAACGCCGCCCGAAACTCTGGGTCTCCGGCCCGGGCAAGATCGCTGCCGTAGCAGCCGATGAAGGAGACGCCACAATTCAGGTCAACGAGCACACGCCAATAGTTCCACTGGCATGGGCTGCACCAGCGACGATCGAGCTTGTCGCCGTGGCGTCCTCCGGCGTCGGTCCAGCTTTCAGCGTATCCCAGCGTCTTGCCCGGGCGGCAGTACTTCAAAAACATAAGGTACTGTCGCTCGACCCCCTTGCTGCGCGGCTGTACTTCCGACGAGGTGTGGAACAGGCATAGCTTGCCCGTTTTAAATTGCTCGGCCAGTCCACGGTCGTCGTCGAGGTCGCGGGAAATGTTGTTGCGCACAAACACGCGAATCTCGGGACGAAAGTTTTTCATGAATGCCTTTATGACGGCGAGTTTATAGGCTTCGGCGAGCGCCGGCGTCCAGTACGGCCCCGGGGCAACGCCAGGCGGTACGATCCACATCCGCAGATCGCGTTGGTCCTTCTTGATCCAAAGATGCTCGGTACCAAGGCCGTTGAAATTCAGACGCACGCCGAGAATACTCGCCCGGTAGGGTGATTCCTTGAGGTGTTTCCCGTAGGCCGCCAGAAAGTTGATATAGGCGCGCATGTGAGCGGGATGCCAGTACTGAAGTGCCCCCCGCTGGTCGCTGACCTGCGCCGAGATCCGCTGCCGGCAATAGGGAACTTTGGCAAAAAGATACGTAGGTTTGCGATTGCCGTTTACTTGTACTGTCGCGGGTTTGTTGCGCGCATGCAGTGACTTGAGTTTCGCATCGAGTCGACTAAAGTCGTACTGGCCCTCAGCGGGCTCCAGGTCCTGCCATTGCACCATGACTTGCCCGCCTTCGACAAACGGGAGGTCAAGCAACTTTGGATTCGCCCAAATCGCATATAGGCCGCGCAGCGGATGCGGCGGAGGGTCGGCAGACGCAGCAGACGACGCCACTCCCGAAACCAGCGCGACCATGGCTAGGCTCAAAATAACTCGCATCGAAAACCTCCTCGAAACGCCGCGCTGCCGGCGACTGTTTTCGCCGGCGACCGAACATAAGTTTTCTGCCACTGACCGGTTGCCACCATGAACGCCCAAAACATGCGCCTCGTGCAAGGTGATCGTAGCACCCGCTATGACAGGTTACAAGCTGTTTCGAGGAAACGGGGAGGGGGACGTTTTCCGTGGCCGAGTAAGCGAACGATAAGCGAACGATAAAGCGAACGATAAAGCGAACGATAA
>JAJSAJ010000585.1 GCA_024274855.1 Planctomycetota bacterium
CCCAAATGCCGTAGTCTTGTTTCGGGCGTGGTCCGAGTTTGCCCCTATTGCCAGATTTATCTGGGTGGGCTGGGACAATAGCAACTGGTGTCTTACAGTACGTGTTGGCGGTGAGCGTAAGCTGCACCAACGGGCGGGCGAGGCTCCTGCCGTGCCGATGACACGTGTCGACGCTGGTTGACGTTGCGGCTCAGCAGAAGCTTCGCGCTCCCGTGTAGCGGCCCACAATACGATCGGGGGGCCTTGATCACAAGATGGTCCGGGTAGGTCCCGCTTGCCGAGCGGGACTTGGGATAATCCAAGATGCGGCAAGATGTCTGGAACTGCAGACGGGGACCTGTTTGCCTGCTGCTGGACCAGCTTACGATCAAGGTCCGATCGGGGCCGTACGTATTGGGGAATTCAACACGTTTTGGATAGCCGGGCCAATCTCAGAACAATCAGGAGGCATGATTAATGGTGGGAGCAACGGGCCGCGAAAAACGCTTGCTTGACTATGCCAGTTGCGCAGGGTGAGCGGGCAAACTGAACCTGGAAGGGACCGCGCAGGTCGTGCGCGGCTTGCCGAAGTTCGATGATCCGAACTTGATTGCCGGTACGGACCAGTTCGGCGATGCGGGCATCTACCGTATCCGAGACGATCTGTTGCTTGTTCAGACTGTCGACTTCTTTCCACCGCTGGTCAATGATCCGTTCACGTTTGGCCAAATTGCGGCGGCTAATGCACTGAGCGACGTGTTTGCGGTCGGAGGACGCCCGATAACTGCTTTGAATATCGTCGGATTCCCCTCAAAAGAACTCGATCTGTCCGTCTTGCAGGACATTTTGGCGGGGGGGGCTGAGCGAGTCAGGGCAGCCGGAGCCGTACTGGTTGGCGGGCACACCGTACGGGACGCCGAAGTCAAGTATGGCCTGGCCGTTACCGGAATCGCCTCGCCCGAACAGCTGATGACTAACGGTGGCGCTCGCCCAGGCGATCTGCTGGTCCTGACAAAAAGATTGGGCACCGGCTTTATCACGACAGCAGCCAAAGCAGAGCGTTGTCCAGACCACGTTCTGAATACCGCGATCGCCAGCATGATCGAGTTGAATTCGGTTGGCCTGCCAGCCATTCGATCGGTGAAGGCCCACGCGTCGACCGACGTCACTGGATTCGGGCTCGGTGGACACGCCGTCGAGATGGCTGATGCGAGTGATGTGTCTATCTGCATCGCGGTGAGCACGTTGCGCGAACTGCCTGGGGCTTTGGACATGTGCCAGCTCGGTTTCAAGACGGGAGCCAGTGCAAGTAACCGCGACTATTTGACGCGAATGATGCACATCGACGAAGACGTCGATCCGGCGCGCGTGGAACTGGTCTTTGATCCTCAGACGTCCGGTGGCCTGTTGATTGCCGTTGAGCACCAGGATGGTGAAGCACTGGTCCAGCAGGCGCGCGCTGCGGGGCTGGACGATTGTACGATCATTGGCAGCGTGGTTCCACGTCAAGGTGCAGCGCTGATTCTGCGGGCATAGGCCTTTGGGGCCATGGTGTCTGAAGTCGCGCGGCACCTGTCTGCACAGATGGAAAACGGGCCGTTTGCGCGCCGCTTCTCCGTCGATTGCTCAACCGACGTGTCCGGACGTTTGCCTGAGGCGACGCATGCCGGGGCAACTACGACCGTTTCGCACTCGGCGACTGCAGAAACTTGTGGATTTCCTCAATGACCTGACGCAACGCCGGCTCCAACTCGAGGAGCGTTCCGGAACTATTTTCCAAATCTCCCGCCTTTCCTTGTCTTTCAAGGCGATAGGCGACCTCGCTTGCCGGCAGTGCCCCAACGGCGCGCAAGGCACCTTTCAATGTGTGTGCCGCGATATGCAGCGCCTCCACATCCTGATCTTCTACCGCATGCTGAGCTGCAGCGAGCAACCGAGGCGCTTCGTCTAGAAAAACGTCCAGAACTTCCTTCATCAATTGGTCGTCGCCTCCCGCCGCATCCAACGCTTCGGACCAGCTTATCGTTCTGTTGGAATCAGGGGCCGACTGGTCAGAACATTGGGAGTGTTCGGACTCGCCGCCAACCGTGCCGACCCGCTTGAGTACCGAATGGATCATGTCGAACAACCGACTGGCTCGAATCGGTTTGGACACATAGCCGTCCATGCCGGCGTCCAAACACCGCTGACGGTCGCCTTTCATCGCATGAGCCGTCATCGCCACAATCGGAATGTGGTCACCTGTCGATTGTTCCTTGACACGAATAGCACGCGTGGCATCGAGGCCGTCCAATTCGGGCATTTGGACATCCATCAACACCAGATCAAACGGCTCGGCATTCAGACGTGTCAATGCTTCACGCCCATCCCCAGCCACGGTCACATGATGCCCGTGTTTCTCAAGCAAGCCGACCGCCAGTTTCTGGTTCACAAAGCTGTCTTCAGCCAGCAAAATGCGCAACGGACCAATGGTCTGTGATGATAGTCGCTTCTCGTCGATCTCCGGTTCGGTCTCAGTGGCGGTCAACCCCATGGCCAAAGCGATCGCGTCGAACAGCTCCGACTGCTTGACCGGCTTCATCAGATACGAGGCGATACCGAGCTGTTCGCATTTTGCGATATCATCGGGTCGTCCGCCCGATGTAAGCATCATAATGACAGTACTCCCAAGCTGGGTATCTTGGCGTATTCGCTCGGCAAGTGAAAACCCATCCTCGTCAGGCATGTTCGCATCGGTTAGGACAAGTTCAATTGGATTCTTCGTCCTGTACGCCTCGTGCAAACAGTCGATCGCCTCCCGCACATTGCTGGCGGCGATCGGCTGCATCGTCCAGTTACAAAGCATTTGCGTCAGAATGTGCCTGTTGGTCGCATTGTCATCAACGACCAGCGCCCGCACCTGGCTCAGAATCACAGGAATCTCGTCAATCGTCGTTTCCGTAATACCGACAGCGATGTCGACCGGAATAAAAAACCGGAAGGTACTCCCACTTCCCATCTGGCTGGTAACCGCGATCTGCCCCTTCATTGCTTGGACTAGTCGTGAACAGATCGCTAATCCCAAACCAGTCCCTCCGAATCGGCGAGTTGTTGAATTGTCAACCTGTTCAAAGGCCCTGAAAATTGCCTCCTGTTTCTCCTTCGGTATACCTATTCCCGTGTCGGTAACTGAAAAATCAAGAACGGCCGTACTTGGATTCACATCGCGACATCCGACTCGCAAAACAACTTCTCCCTGTTCGGTAAACTTGATCGCGTTTCCGACGAGGTTCACAATGATCTGGCGCAAACGACTCGGATCTCCGAGCAGCCATTGCGGGACATCGTTGTCGATATCAAATGCCAACTCCAAACCTTTGCCATGTGCACGAACGGCCAGCGACCGCATCGCATCCCCAAGCAGCTCACGGATCGCGAACGGCGTTCGTTCCAATTCAAGCTTACCGGCTTCGATCTTCGAAAAATCGAGGATATCATTGATCAGTGCCAACAACACTTCACCGGAGTCCCGGACCATCTTCAGGTACTCACGTTGGGAAGCCGAGACCGGCGTGTCGAGCAACAACTCCGTCATACCGAGAATCGCGTTCATTGGAGTACGAATTTCATGACTCATATTGGCCAGAAAACCACTCTTCGCCTGGTTCGCCGCTTCGGCAATTTCCTTGGCCTCGCGCATGACCGCTTCAGCCTCTTTCCGATCGGTGATGTCTCTCGATATCCCAAAGGTACCAATAATTTCGCCTTCAGGGCTGAACAAGGGCACTTTGCTGGTCAACAGCCAAGTGACGCGACCGTCGGGCCAAACCTGCATTTCCTCTTTGGCAACCACCGCCACGCCGGTCTCCATGATCTGCCGTTCGTCGGCCATATAGCGGCGTGCAAGCTGCTGGTCGTAATAATCGAGATCCGACTTACCAATCGCCTCGGACGGATCACTCAGGCCATAGTACTCGGCCAATCCCCGGCTGATCCGAATAAAACAGCTGTGGCGGTCCTTGAAATAGATGAAGTCCGGCGCGTTTTCCATGAGCGTTATCAACAGAAAACGCTCGAACGCAAGCTCGTCTTCCGCCTTCCGACGCTCGGCAATCTCTCGAATCAATTCCTCATTGGCCGCAGCCAATTCGGCTGTCCGCTCAGCAACTCGTTGCTCCAGCCTCTCGTGGGCGTCTCGTAACTCTTGTTCGATCCGCTTCCGATCCGAAATATCTCGGACAACGGCTTGTAAGAGGTGCTGGCCCAGCAGATCAACCCGAGCCAATAGGACATCGGCCATCAGATCGGTGCCGTCCAAGCGTCGATGCATCCACTCGAACCGTGTCGCGCCATCCCGCAGGGCCTGGGCAATTCGTCGATCGGCAGCGACACGCGAATCGACACCGTCTGGCTGCACAGGCGGAGACAGCTCACTCGGATGCCTGGCAATCAGCTCTTCTCGTGTCCGGCATCCAAACAGCGTCAAGGCGGCCCGGTTGCAATCGACAAATCCGTACTCGTCAAGCAATAGAATTGCGTCACCGGTCGACTCGAACAGTGCCTGGTAGCGAATCTCTCGCTCTGACCGCGCTGATCCAGCTCCACTTTGACCGGGCGATTCAGCAGATCGATGCTGATCGCGACGCACCTTCGGCCCCCCGTTCCCCACCATGAGAATACGCCTCCTGAACGGTCCATGCCGAGAACTCGGCAACAGATTTGTTTGGACCCGACGACCCAACCGCCGGCCCAGATATTACGAATCCCGCTGGTTGGCAAAAACGTCGTGTGAACAATCGGCAAAGCGAGCGTCCGGCGTTCAACACACACTACAGATCCACGAGCTGTTCTGTCGTCCGTAAAACCAACCTCGTTCCTCGTGAGGCTGTTAATAAGACTGAGCGGTCCAGCCGCCTTCTTGTTATTCTAACGTTTTTTTTCGATTTGTCGCGTCAATGGGCGGCTGACCCTTCGCTTTCTTGCCGGGCGAGCTTGGAGACAGGGCCATCCAGGCCTGCGTCTGGTAGCTGCAGCGGCAATGTGCCGAGCCATTAGGAGCCAAGACCATGCCTCCGGCCGGAATCGCCGTAATCCAGCATCCAGGCCGCACCCCACCAAAATTCTCAACACCCACGTCACGTAAGAGATCCCAGTAGCCAATGGTTGCCGATCGAAAAACAAGCATTCGTCCGCTCGCCGCTATTTGGCCACATCCGTAGGAACGATGAAAATCAAACGGCAACGGAACGCCGCTTACCAGATCCCACGCCCCACCTTCAGCCAAGACTGACCGAGCCTGGATAATCGGTCGCGTCCGATATTCGGCCGCGTGGTCCCACAATTTCTTTCCGGTACGACTGTCCAACGCGGCAAGTCGGCCACCGACTTCCGAGGGCAAACGAAAGAAACTGTGCTTCACGGCAGCGTAGTTCATCAGCAGAACATTGTATTTTGTGCTGAGCGCCAGTTGTGTCGCGAAAACACCATGCGGCTGCTTCCATCGGATACGGCCATCGGAAGC
>JAJSAJ010000586.1 GCA_024274855.1 Planctomycetota bacterium
ACGCGGCGTGATCGGCCTGGTCTATGTACCGGCCGAGCAAGGGTCTGCGTTTCACATGTGGAGCGAAGTGTGCATAGAAAACCGATGGATTCCACTCGATGCAACGCTCGGACAGGGCGGAATTGGGGTCGGCCATATCAAGCTGGGTGAGTCGAGTTTGACGCGAGGAGACGCGGAATCGGCCATCTTGCGGGTTGTTCAGGTGATCGGTCAGCTTGAACTGAAGGTCATTCAATGGGGTAACTAGGCGGACGAGGCACTTGGGGGGGCTGCGTCATTTCGAGACGCACTGCGGGCCTTGATCGCAACGTGGTCCACCAGAAGGGAGGGCGAAGCTCCGGCTGAGCCGTAACGTCAATTAGCGTCGACACTTTTCACCGGCTCGGCAGGAGTCTCGCACGCCCGTTGGCCCAGCTGACGATCGCTGCCGCACTGCGGAATCTATCTTGCCAAGCCAGGTTGCTTGGATTTGGGGCGAGACCAAACTAAGATAGTCCGGTTGTCGACGAATACGCTGTGAGATGCTCCTCCTAACGGGGTAGCCGTTCACGCCGCTGGGGTCTGACGCAATTTTCGGCGGAGAAAGCGTTTCTTTACGCGAACCCATTTTGTCGCCGAAAATGGTCTGACCCTTTGGAAGTGAGCCTAACGGGTGGAGTCAGGTTGACACCGGGCCGGACCGAGTCATTTAGCGTCCCGCTTCGGCCTGGGCCGAGCGGAGAAACCGTTGCGAACCGGCTAACCAACTTGGTCGCCGGACTTTGACAACAACGAACGATCGTTGACGGTGGCAAACCGTGAAAGCGTCTCGCGATGCGAAAGTAGACCATGCATTCGTATATGGAGTAGAATCATGCTGGACAATGAATCGGGCCAAAAGAAGAAAGGAACGCGAGTGACCTTTCTGGATCAGACCGGCGCCAAGAGCGTCGAGGCGATGATTTCGGACACGGTGACGGTTCGCCGCATCTTGCCGAACATCATTACCAAAATGAATCTGCCGGTCATGGGCCCCGACGGCCAGCCGATGAGCTACAGCCTGGACCACAAAGAGGGGGGCCAGCGGTTACAGGACAACCAGACGCTGCCTGCTGCGAACGTGGTCGATGGAGATCACTTGATTGTGTATCCTGAGATCGTTGCCGGCTAGGCCCCACGCGGCAGCTTGACGTTGGCTGCGGCACCGGAGGAAGAATACGGGAGACATGGTGACATGCACGCATCGCCGCGGACCCGCCGATTGCGAAACGATCGGCTGGATCTCGAGAAACTTTGTGCGGACAGTTCGATTCTGAGTTATGAGGCGATTGGAGACCCTGCGGAAAAGTACATTATTCGATTCTTGGGGAAGGGGCTTTGGTCTCCATCGCGTGGTGCCTCAATCGCGATCCGCGACAAGCACGAGGTGCGCATCAATTTGGGAGCTTCCTACCCGCGAATGATGCCCGGTCTCAGCTGGGCGACTCCGATCTTTCATCCCAACATTTCAGCCAGTGGCATTGTTTGTCTCGGCGGCTACGGAACGCACTGGGTTCCCAGTTTGGGACTGGACGAGCTATGTGAGATGCTGTGGGATATGATTCGTTATCAGAACTATGACATTGACAGTCCCTACAATCGAGACGCGGCGGCGTGGGCTCGAACACAAACCGATTTCCACTTCCCGTTGGATGATCGACCTATCCGCGACAAGCTGGCCGCGGCGCGCGGACCCAGCAAGCCGCCCCACGATCAGACATCGGAACCTACGGACGGCAAACCACCCAAGATCCTCATGGACGAGGAGATCCAGATCGTGGAGGCGGAAGTCATCGAACCTGGCGACGATGGGATCCTTTTTCTGGATTGACGGTTTGACAGAGCGAGCGTTACTGTTTGCGTGAATGGAAAACGCCCGCTTCGTTGGCCCAAAACCGCGTAAGCATTCACGTCGCGCGTCACTGCAGTATGGTTGCAACCAGCCTGATGACCGATCGCCCACAGAATCCGGAAGACACGAGGCAGCCAGTTGCAGGTTACCGAGTCTTAGGCCAGACAACGACCAACCGTGTTGAACTGTTGATAGCCGACGATGTCTTAAAGCAGATTCTTGATTATTCCGCACGGGATCTGTGTCGCGAGGCGGGTGGTTTTCTCGTGGGCCAGGTACCAGGCACCTCGACGTTGTCTGTCGACATACGCCATTTTGTTCCGGCAATGGACGCGAAAGCCAAGGCGACATCATTGACGTTTACACACGAAACCTGGGCTCGATTGCACCAGGAAGTCGATCACAAGTTCGCCGGGCTGCGCGTTGTCGGGTGGCATCATACGCACCCGGGACTTGGCGTTTTCATGTCCGGTTACGATTTGTTTGTGCACGAGAATTTCTTCAGGGAGCCATGGCAGGTC
>JAJSAJ010000587.1 GCA_024274855.1 Planctomycetota bacterium
CACGGCCGATCGTGACGCTTGTCGTACCGCTGGACGAATTCTATCGAGCCGCACCCAAGCACCAGCATTTTTACAGCTCCAATCCAGCCGAAGCCTATTGCAAAGGGGTGGTCCAACCCAAGGTCGATAAGTGCCGCAGCTTTTTCTCCGAACTGCTGAAGTAACCAAAAAGCCGGGGGCAGTCGGGCCGGGGCAGTGGGGTCAGACCCGGTTTGGGATTTTCTAGAGCCGCTTTTCACTGGCGGCCTTTTCTTTTCAGTGGCGGCAAGGGCCTTGCGGTCGCCCTACACTTCACGCTCGATGCGGCGAACCGTGTCACCACCTATGGCAAATAGCCATGCACTGCGGATAGAACAGGGGTAACCAGTTCTCAAAAGCAGATGAATGTGCTGGGACATCCACACCCACTCATCGTGTGGTAGAACACGCCGGGGACTCGCTGCGAAACAGTCGTAACAGGGCCGTTTTCCACGACCGCGAGTCCCCCAGTAAACCCGAACCCGGGTCTGATCCCCAGTGATCCTGTGATCCTGAAAGAATGGGCGGCCGCACTTCGCATTCCGGTCGAGCTTTGGATCGTTCGCAGGTATGTTGAATTGGGCCACCCCGAAAATGTTCTGTACGAAATCTCCCGAAGAGTTTGGGCCCGCACTCGCTAGCAAACACAATGGCCAAGTTGCCTCCTTGACAAGTGTCACATTTTGTGACTAACATTCGAAAGGCAGATCGAAGTGAGGACAAGCCATGCACATCATCGCCCGCCCGGTGATCGAAGACGCGAAAGCACGCCACCCACAATGTGGCAATTGGCTCGACAACTGGTGGCGGACGGCAGGCCGGGCGGTTTGGCGGCACCTCCACGACGTGCGACGGGACTATCCGTCAGCCGACCAGGTCGGCGATTGTCTTGTTTTCGACGCACCAGGTGCGCGACGGCTTATCTCGAACATTCATTACGCGACCGACAAGCGACAAGGCACGCTTTACGTCCGGTACTTCCTGCCCCATCCCGAATACGACCGGGATGATTGGAAGGACGTTTGCTGTTGAACAAGTGAGGGCGTTATGTCCACGACCTACAAAGAATTGCTGCAAGAATTCGTCCCGCGCCCCATTGTGTCAGAACGGGCATACCAAGGAACGTTGAAGCATATCGAGCAACTCATACGCAAGCCCAGGAGGACCCGTGCGGAAGATGACATACTCGCACTCCTCGCAACGCTCGTCGAACAGTATGAGGTTCGACAAGGTTATGCCGATCCCGTTCTCTCGCCGCGCAACCGACTGGCGGGATTAATCGAAGCACGACAATTGACGCAAACCGAATTGTCTCGTCGTTCCAACGTGCCGCGAACAACGATCAATGAGATCCTCTGCGGTAAACGCAGCATCAGCAAAGTGAATGCCGTGCGGTTGGCCGAGTTTTTTTGTGTTCCCATCGAAGAGTTCATTAATTCAGATCGGCCGCTGTGATTGCTTCTTCAGCAGTCGCCGGCTCCGCGAGTTGCATTCCCAAACTGAAGTTCCCCAATTTCAGTGGGCGCGGTGTTAGGGTTATTGTGGTTGGGTAATCTCACCAGTGCATCTCACGTGGGAGAGCGGACCGCGGGCCTCCCATCGGCCAAGCGAGAAAGATGCCGTGCTCGAACTGCTCAACGAAACGGACAAGTACACTTTGCAGCGCGCTTGCCTTACAATCATCGGAGATATTGGTACTTCCAAAAGCCTTCCCGTCCTGGATCGCTTTGCCACACGGGACGACATGTTTTTGCAACATGATGTGATGCACGCCAGAACCGCTATCCGAGATCGTGGTGGCCGCGATGTGGAGCCTGAGAAATAGGTGTCTTGCGCCGAGCCACTTACGAGTTGGCAAGGAATTCCACAAACTCTGCCTCGTGCGTTTTTCGCATATAGCGGATCGATGGCCTTGGGCTCTGCAGCGTTTCTGAGTAATACACCATTGTCACGCAAGCAGAGGTGCCCATCCTGTGTGGATCGCCGCAAGAAGTGGCGTGACACCGGTCTCCCGCTCGAGTACCGTAACCCCACCATACGTTGGCCGCTAGAATTTGACTCAAAATCAACAGAATTGTTCCTTTAAGGAGACTAACGCTTAGGTTTAGCCACGTTTATTGTACTTTGATTTTGCGATGTCGTATCCGATGACCATTGGCAGAAGCTCCTTCCATCCTTCCCAGAGTACTTGCCAGCCGGGCGGATGATCGTGCTTCCGGTTCTGGTGGCCGCCCAGG
>JAJSAJ010000588.1 GCA_024274855.1 Planctomycetota bacterium
ACGCGATTGGGGATTCGCCGGTGACTATGTTCAGGCCATGTGGATGATGCTGAACCATCCCACGCCGGATGATTTTGTGATCGCAACTGGGCAAAAACAATCCGTTCGACAGTTTGCCCGAATCGCGTTCGAACACGTCGGCTTGAACTGGGAAGATCACGTAGAGGTCGATCCGCAACTTTTTCGCCCCGCAGACGTAAATACCTTGTGTGGAGATGCTTCCAAAGCCCGAGAGGTTCTCGGCTGGCAACCGGAGGTACCGTTCGAGGAACTGGTGACCAGGATGGTCGACGCCGATCTTGAGCGAGTTCGAATGGAAATCGCGTCGACATCTTGATGCCAGGCCTCCACAGAGGCCCCTCTGGCGGCTTGACCCGAAGGGCAAGTGCGACTCGTGGCTGAGGCGATGTGCGCCTTGTTTTGACTTTGCCCACGCATATGGCCAACCGGAAACACCACCTTGCCACTCGGCAAAAAATCTTTCTTAATCGCACTGGTTTGTGGTCAGAAAAAAGGCATATTTGGTATGCGACCAACGCTTGACTGACCGGCTTCCCTACACGGCAATGGCCCTGCAACTGCGGCCCTGCAACTGCTTTCGAGCGCAAGACTTGTTGCGATAACGCCAATCAAACGAGCTTGGTCCGGAACGTACAACCTCACCATCATTGACAAGGAAACATCGCATGAAACTGGCCGTCGTGGGAACTGGGTACGTTGGACTCGTGACCGGTACGTGCTTTGCCGATAGTGGCAATGATGTCGAGTGTGTTGATATTGACGAGGCAAAGATCGAACAATTGGCTCAAGGCCGAATCCCCATTTACGAGCCGGGGCTGGGTGAGATGGTAGTCCGCAACGCGGCGGCTGGGCGTTTGCATTTCACAACCGATTTACCGAAAGCGGTTCGCGGTGCAAAACTTGTCTACTTGGCAGTCGGAACACCATCATCGTAAGACGGGTCGGCAGACTTGTCGGCACTGTGGACCGTGGTTGATCAACTGGCTCCGTATTTGTCGGCCGATGCGATCGTGGTGATCAAGAGTACGGTTCCGGTCGGAACAAACTCGGCGGTAACATCCCGCCTACGAGAAAACACCGGGCGTGACTGCGACGTTGCCAGCAACCCCGAATTTCTAAAAGAAGGCGCGGCAATTAACGATTTCATGTTTCCCGACCGTGTCGTAGTCGGTGTTCGCCGCACGGAAGTGGCTAACGTGCTCCGTGAGCTCTATTCTCCTTTCTTAAGAACCGATAAGCCTTTTCTGGAAATGGCCCCAGAAAGTGCGGAAATGACCAAGTACGTCGCCAACGCACTTCTGTCGACCAAGATCAGCTTCATCAACGAAATGGCCAATTTATGCGAAGGGATGCAAGCAGACATTAATGACGTGCGCCGTGGTATCGGGCATGATCGTCGCATTGGATTTGCATTCCTCTTCCCCGGCACGGGGTATGGTGGTAGCTGTTTCCCAAAAGACGTGCGTGCTCTTGGCCAAATGGCCCGCAATGTCGGAGTGGAACCGCTGATCATGAATGCAGTCGATGAAGTCAATAATCGCCAGAAACAAGTGATGGTCCAAAAAATCAGGACGTACTTCAACGACGACCTGATCGGGAAAAACATCGCGTTGTGGGGATTGGCTTTCAAGCCTCGAACCGATGACATCCGCGAAGCACCGGCACTCGTCGTGATCGACTATTTGATCGAAGCCGGCGCCAATGTCCGCGTCCACGATCCGGAAGCAATGGACAATGTACGGAGCATCTATGGTGACAGGTTGCTTTACGGCCAACATCCCATGGATGTTCTGGCTGATGCCGACGCGCTTGTGATTAACACCGA
>JAJSAJ010000589.1 GCA_024274855.1 Planctomycetota bacterium
GCATCGATTGGCAGTGGTGCGCTCCCGACCTGACTAAATTGAAGGCGGACACTTCTGTCACGCCTCCTTCGCGGAAACCCCAAGAAACACAGCCTCATTTGAACATTGCCACGTGACACGAAATGGGATCACACCCATCGAGAGAGGCAGCGCAGCGGGGACATACTCTTTCCACTGACAACTGACAACTGACAACTGACAACTGACAACTGACAACTGACAACTGCCGCTCCACGCACTCTCGCCGTGAACGGTATATACTCAAGAGACTGGTCACCCGCCACGATTCTTCTCTGTTTCCTTCCTTGGTCCATCCAAGCCGTATATGGTACAATCCACTTGGTGCGGCAAGCACCGACGACTGTCAGATCTTGCACGAAACGGAGAGGGCCTGCGATGATCAATTGCAGAACAACCAGCCATTATCGATGGATGGGTGCGTTATTCGGTACGATAATCGGCGTCTTGGCAACGGCGACACTGCCAACGGCCGTGTTGGCCGACGTTGCAGAGCCTGCGTTATCTGAAGACGCGATGCTGCAATGCGATTGGCGCATGCAGGACGGAATTGGTACCGCGTTGCAACCCGCTAACTATCGCGACGCGACACTGCGCATATTGACACGAGGGGATCGCCTGCTGCGCGATCTCCAATCACGCGGCGTTTCTTTGGCAGACAAATCTGCCGAGTGGGAAACCATGCGGACGACCTGGAAGGCACTGTCAGCCCACAACACACAACCGGCCGAATGGGAGGCTTTTTGGCTGCGTCTCCACCGGCTGCGGCGTGCAATCGTCTTTGCCAACCCTCTGACCCGAATCGGCCCCTTGGCGTTCATCAAGCAGGCACCGTCGACCTTCAGCCATCAGTTAACCCAATACACGGGCCGGTACGCCAAGCCGGGCGGCGGCATCTTCGTACTTGATGCACCCGGAAAGTCTCTGAAATGTCGTTCGTTAGCGGCCGGTGCGTTACCGATGGGCAGTTACCAGCACTTGGATATCTCCTACGATGGACACCACATTCTATTTTCATTTTGCGAAACGGATTCCATTCCTCCGCCCGGCATCGTCGGCACACCCGATCGCCGTTTTCACTTGTACGAAATGGATGCAAACGGCAGCCACGTGCGACAACTGACGAACGGCCCACACGATGATTTCTCTCCGCGCCGTTTGCCGAACGGACAGATTGTTTTCATTTCCACACGACGAGGTGGATGGCACCGGTGTGGTGGAAGCCCGGGCCATGCGTGTGAAAACTTTACGCTCGCACTGGCCGAGCCGGACGGCTCGAATCCACGTACGATTTCATTCCACGAGACCCAGGAATGGGATCCTGCCGTGCTGAATGACGGGCGTGTGATATACACTCGGTGGGACTATGTCGATCGCCATGCGGTCTATTACGAACAGCTTTGGACCATTCGACCCGACGGGACATCTCCGGCGATTTTCTTTGGCAACAACACGTTGAATCCCGTCGGCATCTGGGAAGCGGTTTCGGTCCCCGGATCGAATCGAGTGATGGCGACGGCCGCGGCCTATCATGCAATGACAGCTGGCTCGATTATTCTGGTCGATGTGAACCGAGGCGTTGACGGCCGCCAACCAATCACTCGCTTGACACCGGACGCGTTATTTCCCGAAAGCGAAGCCCCGATGGCTCCTCGCAATTGGCACGCGCCGGCTGGCCTGTCGAAACCACCTACCGTGCCGGTTGATGCACAACGCTGGCCCGGC
>JAJSAJ010000590.1 GCA_024274855.1 Planctomycetota bacterium
AGATTCTGCTGAACTTTCGCCGCTGGCAGAACTTGCTGGACATCCAAGCTCGATTGAGCGAGTACTTGCGCAGAATCGGAAGACCGGACGATTCGAACTGAGTAGGGGCCCACGAGTACTCAGAAGTGGTTCTATCCAGCTGAGGCCGGCGGATCAATGGTTATCGCGTTTACTGGGGGGCGTTCGTGCGGCGATCCTCCTTAGCTGCGAGACTGATTCACCCATGGGGCGAGCCCACGGGGGTCTGTACGCGAAACAGTGCGACAGTTATTGATTGGCGAATCCTAACAGCCCCAGCGTTTCGCGAGTCCGTCATACGCATCGATTCGGCGATCGCGCAGAAAAGGCCAATGGGTCCGAGCCACGTCGACAAGGCTTCGCCGGCATGAAGCCAGAAGAATCTGGCCCTGGTCGCGTGCCGCACGGGCCAAGACGGTGCCGTATGGGTCCGCGACAAACGAACTGCCCCAAAACTCCAATCGATCTTCCGTGCCGACTCGATTGGCCGCTGCGACAAACAGACCGTTGGCGATGGCGTGACTTCGCATCATCGTTTCCCACGCCGCCAGCTGGCTTTCCCCGACCGTTGATTTCTCCTCGGCCAGCCAGCCGATGGCGGTTGGAAAAAACAAGAACTCGGCCCCAGCCAGAGCCAGCAACCGAGCCGCCTCGGGAAACCACTGATCCCAACAGATCCCGACACCTATTTGTCCGTATCGCGTCTTAAAACATCGGAAACCCAGATCGCCCGGCGTGAAATAGAATTTCTCATAGTAGAGTGGATCGTCGGGGATGTGCATCTTGCGGTATCGACCGACCAGCCGGCCGTCGGCATCAATGACAATCGCCGTATTGTGGTAAATACCTGCCGCTCGTCGCTCGCACATCGAAGCGATCAGCACGACCTGATGCTCCTTTGCCGCCTGCTGCAGCCGGCCACAGGTTGGTCCCGGAATCGGCTCGGCCCACTCGAAGCGACTGTGATCCTCGCTCTGGCATGGGTAGCGGGTCGCAAACAGCTCTTGTAGGCAAACAATCCGTGCACCCTGTTCAGCCGCTGTGGCGATCTGCCGCAGGGCGTCGGACACGTTTGCCTCAATCTGCTCGGACGCATCCGTTTGAACCAGAGCAACGGTTACCGCATCAGGAGTGTCCGATAAGTGTGCCGTCATCGACCGACGATCCTTCGAGGTAAAAACAGACCCGATAAGGAACCTGACAACCTCGGAACTCGAGCCAATGCCGAGCTACCGAAGCCGGCGCCTTCGGCTTGGCGTTAAACGAAGACCTCGTTGGAACGATGCGGCCATCCGTCGCGCGGGTTTACGAAAGGGCCGCTTGCTCGGTTGGTTGCATTCGCGATTCGGCCAGACTGGTATCGATTTCCAGCTGCATCGTCATGCTCCAACAGCCCGAGGCATCGCCTCGAACCAACCAATGCGGTTGCACTACCACCGACTGATGCACCAGCTCAAATCCACCTTCCGATTGACTGACCGTTTCGATCGGGTACGTCCACCAGCGAGTCGGCTGGTCGACAGACAGATGCAGGTCGATTCCCAACCACTGATCGGCCAAACCAAGGTCAAATGCATTCTCCAGATCGAGCTGGGTTTGCAGCTGGCCCAATTTCTTGTCGTTACTTTGGTAGAAGAATCGATCGTCCGCATGCGATGGGAGGCCGGCAAAGTTCAACTCGACTCCGAAGTGCAACGGTTGATCGGCGGGAAGACCTTCCAGCAGATAAGCAATTTCAAGTGTCCCGCTACCTGATTCGGCAGTAACACCTTTGGTAATTGTCACCGGCACGCCGCATGCATAACCGGATCGCTTCAGCTGCACCTGAATGCGATTCGGATTTCGACGTATCCGTGTTTCGAACGGTGCACCGATAAAGTCG
Source organism: Planctomycetota bacterium (assembly GCA_024274855.1). GTDB lineage: Bacteria > Planctomycetota > Planctomycetia > Pirellulales > Pirellulaceae > JAJSAJ01. Next base: position 1,901 of record JAJSAJ010000590.1, read on the forward strand.
CCCAACTGCTCGGCTTCGCCCGATACGACAGCCTGCAATGTGGTGTCGATCTCGAAGAAGTGATCCAGCAGACTCTTGCGCACAAATGTATCGTATTGCAGTCGCTGATCGAGACCTTCCTGTTTGAAGACAACGCGATCGTGAATGCTGGCCAAATCACGGTCATTCTGATCGGCACCAGCCAGCACTTTTCGATGGTAGGCTTCGGGGCGCCGCGCCAAGGTGGCCAGGAGATTATGACTGATCGAGCGAACATCGAGCTCGTAGATGTGGCCGCCGGAGGCGGGCGCCAGAAAACAGATCAGCTTGTCGTTCGCCAGACAGACTTCCTGCCGGCCATCAAAATTGTAATCGTCTACCGTTGCCTGAATACGGGGTGCTGTGTCACCAGCTAGTTGGTCCAGCAAGTTGTCGGCAACGATCAGCTGTTGGTAAACCGCGTTCCGAAGGTGCGGCAAATAGATCCCTCCGAACGCACCGTGCCAATAGCTGCAATTGCACTGTGCCCGATAGAGGGACCGCCATGCCTGTTCGAATTGCTTGTCGGCACCACCTTGCCGCTCGGCTTCGTGCAACCGTCGGCTGACCATCATCATGCGCGAATACATCTCGTTGGCTTCCGGATACTTCACTTTGAAGTTTCGCCAGAACCCACCTCGAATGAACGAACTGATTCGCGTCCAACGAGGATCGTTTGTCATCTCATGGACAAGATCTTCGTATTCACACTGCCGCGGTACCGGCAATGCCCATTCGGTCATCTCTCGATAGCTCGCATCCGGCAAGTAGATCTTGCCCCAGGGCGCGGCCTGACTAGCCGACTCGGCCAATGTGGTTGTCTTCAGCCACGTCTTGTTAGCCGACAACCCCTCAAATAATGACTGCAACCAGCCGTCGTCGTAGACATGTTTTTTCGTGTCGGGCCACGTACCAAATTTCTCGCCGTCATCACCAAAAACAACGACGGCGTTCTGGTACTGTTCGGCCAAATGACGCAAGTAGTCGACCGTTTCATGAGGCTGTGCGAATGGGATCAGGTACCGAAGTCGTTCGCTTCCCGGAAAAACCCTCAGGAGCCGACCGTTGTCTTCGGTCAGGTAATAGCCGTGAAGCTGGGCGTCGGTCAAACCCGCGTTGCGAAAATGGAAGTCATCCAGAACCGTGTACTGGATCCCCGCATCGACGATCTCGCTGGTCAGCGACTGTTCCCAGACGCGTTCCGGCACCCACATGCCCTTGACGTGAGTGCCCAGACGTGATTCGAGCCACTCGGTGTACCGGCGAATCTGGCCGACGCGATCTCGCGGCGGTATCAGCGTCAGGATCGGTTCGTAGTACGCACCGCCGATAATCTCGATTCGCCCCTTCGAAACCAAATGCGCCAAACGCTCGACATATTCCGGATGCTGCTGGTCAAGCCACTCCAGGAGAGGACCACTCGTATGGAGCGACAGCGACAGATCTTCAAACGGCTCGAACACGTCCAGGAAAGGCCGATAGCTGTCCTGATACGCCTGCTCGAAGACGTAATCGAAGTTGCCGACCGGTTGATGATTGTGCAGGACTAAACAGAAGCGGATTGGATTTGTCATGGGTTACCATGGAGCCGAAAGGAAAGAAAGCAAAATGATACAGTCCTCCGCGGCCATTGCCGCCACACTCACCACTGATCGACAAACTCAACCCGTCTTGACTAGCTTTTATAGTCGCGCATGTGGCGAATTTCACCCAACTCGCGACTCAGCCGGACCGTAAGGCCAACGCGGCTTTTTCAGGTGGAACCGGATTAATGAAATAACCGGTTCCCCATTCAAAACCGGCGGTCGTGGTCAAACGCGGATAAATCTCTATGTGCCAGTGATAATGGCGCAAAGGGAGGGTGTCAAAGGGTGCCGTATGAATGAAGTAATTATACGCAGCATGTGGCCGAATCGTCTCGAGTCTTTTTAGAACATAGTGCATAAACTGAGCCAGCTCGAACAGCGTCTCGTCGCCCAACAGTTCGAAGTGACACAGGTGCTTTCTGGGTAGCATACACATTTCAAACGGCATTCGACTTGCGAACGGACAGATGGCCACGAAATGAGGCGACTGGCCAACAACGCGCCTGTCCTGCTCGAGTTCGGCCCGCACCATGCGACAGAAGAAGCAGTCACCGTGCTCGGTGTAAAGGCGTCGGGCCGCATCCAACTCGCGTTGGACTTCGAGCGGCACTAATGGAGTCGCCACGATCTGGCTGTGTCCATGTTCCAACGACGCTCCGGCTTCGGGGCCGGTATTCTTGAAAGCCAGTGCATAACGCAGTCGCGAGTCCTGTTGCAGCGCCTTAATTCGATCTCGATAGGCGAGCACCAGCAGGCGTGCCTCATCATCGGTCAGTTGCCCGAATCTGGCCACATGCCGGGGTGATTCAACAATCACCTCATGGACACCAATCGCCGGCCGGGCCTCGTAGAAGGATTCGAACTCGACCGGGGTGTTGTCACCCGCGGTATCGATGGCCGGGTATTTGTTGGGTACGACGCGCACAAGCCAGGGGTGGTTCGCAGGGGCAGCATGGTCGGTCGGGCACGCCGATTCCTCGGTCTGTTGCGGCTGTGCAGGAACATGTTGGTTCGTTTTTGTTAATTTCGACGATTTCAGTCCTAGTGCTGGGTGAGTGGCATCGTAGACGGCAATTGCTCGGGGTGTATCCTCTTCATGTCCGGCACAGAAAGGGCATCGCGACGCGACGCGTCGGCTGGACGTTCGTTGAAACTCGTCGGGACGTCCTTCGCGGCCTTCCGCGATGATCACCCAGCGATCAGAGAGTGGATCTTTGCGAAATTCGGGCATGAAAGGAACTCGGGGCGTGTTACACGATATTTTCAACTTCGACGATCGTTAAGTTTCTGGCAATCTTCCAGCGACCAACGGAAGCGGGCCACTGGGGCCCCGAGCGGCATTTGGAGTTGGCTGGCGGCTCGGCCGCCGCTTTGAAAATCACCTAGCCGGCTAGAATCCTGACCGACAATTCAAGACGACCGCAGCAAAACAGCGATGAGGGGCGGTGGCGTGCGGTCGAACGTGACAGCCTGCCCTTGCCGATGTAGTGAGGATTGTGCCGGACAGACCCCATTTTGGCAATCGGGCGTCCCGCATGATATCCCGGATATCGCTCACTGTTTACCGGCGAGGATCCGCTGGTAGAGATCGACATATCGTTCGGTGCTACGCGTCCATGACCAGTCCTGATCCATTCCCGTGGTCACAATACGATTCCACGCGTCCGGTTGGTCGCGATACATATTGCAGGCACGGTGCAGTGTGGTTTCGAGTTGGGTCGTGTCGTAGGCGGGCAGCACAAAGCCATTTGCCTTGCCTTCGTCCAGATGTCGTGGCGTGGCATCGGTGATTGTATCGGCCAATCCACCTGTTTCGTGCACAACCGGAACCGCGCCGTACTTCAGGCTGTACAGTTGCTTGAGTCCACAAGGCTCATAACGACTGGCCATCAGGAACATGTCCGCGGCCGATTCGATTCGGTGTGCCAATCGGTCCGAGAATCCCAGATGAACGGCCAACTGTTGTGGATGGTGACGCGATAGATCGGCCAGCAGACCATGGTATTCTTCTTCACCAGTACCGAGAATCACCCATTGCACATCCTGGTTTTGGACCCATCGCCGCATGACTTGTGCAACCAGATCCCAGCCCTTTTGGTCAGCCAGTCGACCGATCAGTCCGATCAGGGGAACCTTCGGATTCTCCGGCAGGCCCATTTCCCGCTGCAGGGCTGCCTTGCAGACGGCTTTTCCTTCGTGCCAGGACGATGAATCATACGTCCGCTCGATCAATGGATCATGTGCCGGATCCCAAATATCATAGTCGACACCATTGAGTATTCCGAACAACGAATCATGGCGATGGCGCAGGATTCCCTCGAGGCCGCAACCCCACGGTTCATTTTGAATTTCCCTGGCGTATCGTGGACTGACGGTACTGACAGCATCGCCAAAAACAATTCCTGCTTTCAGCAAGTTGAGTTGCCCATGGAACTCCAGTTCATGCCAATTAAAATGTTTCCAATCGAGTCCGGTCAGCAGCATATCCCAGTGCCAGAAACGCCCCTGATAGGCCAGATTATGCAGCGTCATCAGCGAGCCGATGCGTTGGTATTCCGGATCGGCCGCGTACTCGATCTTCAAATAGGCGGGTAGCAGACCGGTTTGCCACTCGTTGCAATGCAGGATATCGACTGGTTGTCCGAGGGCTCGGATCGATTGCATCACTGCACGGCAAAAGAAAACGAATCGTTCGCAGTTATCGACATAATCTCGGCCGTCTTCACGATACAATTGCGGACGATCAAAATAGGCATCGTTTTCGACCAGGTAGACCGGAACATCACAGCCTCGGAGTCGGCTGCGGAGCAGCCTCGCTTCGATCTGTTTGGAGCCGACCGTGATGGACAGTCGGATATCGGTCGATTCGATTGGCTGGCCGCATTGTTTGGCGCAGCGGTAGGCCGGAATAAAAACGACCGGGTGGTGCCCCAGTTTGGCTAACTCTCGGGGAAGCGCTTCGCCCACGTCTGCCATGCCACCCGTTTTGGCGAACGGGACCGCTTCGCTAGCTGCAAACAGAATGTTCAATGCTATGGACTCCACATTGACAACGGACCGGCCGGGAGAACTTCCTTGTGCAATGTCGGCATGATTCCCGAGCGGCACAAGCCAAATCCCGTCGATCTGGACCAGAAGCGGCAAAAACGTAACGACCCGCACGGTTCTGGCATTTCTACCATTTTACCACGGGCGCCGTCCATGGTAGGGACCGGATCGGACAGGATTGCCACTGACGCCGATTTTGCGAGTTTCTTCGACCGGCCCAGGCTGAGCGTGAACTTTCGCAATATGGCAGGGCACCCAATCATAGGACAGTTGGGGATGTCGAC
>JAJSAJ010000591.1 GCA_024274855.1 Planctomycetota bacterium
ACCTGCAAGACTATGTCGGATGGTGGCAGCATTACTTCATGTACACCGGGCGATTGCGGTTGGAGCTGATGCGAAAGTTCCATTATCCGGTCGACAAACTTCTGCTGAATGTGATGGCCTGTGATGGGTCGTCGATCGGCGAATCGCATAGTGGATTTCGCGAGTATGCCGCTTTGGATATTCCGCCAAGCCCCAATTGGAACGGCCATCCAACGGGAAAGAAATGGAGCGAACTCTATCCAACCCTGTTTCCACAGGGGAAGAAACCGGCACCCGACCTGGTCATATTCGGCCATGGGCACAACGAACATATTGACTTGCCGGACGAAATCGACGCCTACGAAGGTGCTATTCGGTGGTTTCAGCGTCACTACCCCGGTGTCGAGTTTGCCTGTTGTATGTGGATTCGCGATAAGGGCAAGCCGAACTCAATGTCCAAATCGATGCAAGAGTTGTGCCGGTACTATGGGATTCCATTTGTCGATGCCGGTAAGATGATCACCCAACTCAAGAATACTTGCAACACGTACGCACTAGCCGTCGATGGTGGGCACCCGGGCGCGGCGGGCCATCATCTGTGGTTCAAACAACTGGAGCAGGTCTTCGAGATCCCTCCGGAAGCCCAGCCCGGCGTCGCACAGAAACGGCTGCCCGAGCGAATGAACCCCTTTGCTTATGGATGGGAAGGAGACATCACTCGGTTCCAAGCACCCAATTCACGTTTCGTCGACAACCGATTGATGATCATCGAAGATTGTGCATTCAACGCATGGGCAGACAACAAAGGACAATTAATGAAGTTGCGAATCGATGGCCGCCCGGCTGAGAATGCCGGACATGGCCGCCACAGTTGGAAGAAACCCGACCCGCGTAATTCGACATTCGTACATGGCCACTTGAAGCTGGGCGATCGCCATATCATCGAATTACAGACCGAGCAGGCTCGATGGGTGGCGGTCTACTGCAAGATCTGCCCCAATCGAAAGTTCATCGCGGCCGATTCGAAAGAGTGGCAGGGCAAACAATCGATCGTACCATTCCAGTCCAAATCGGGCGCACCATACGGTCAGAAAGTGCTTCGTTTGCAACAGGGCGAGTCGGTTGACATCCAACTGAAGGCAACGGACCTGTCCGTCGCGTATGTCGATCGGCCCGACGGTGGAACGTTGCGCGTCGATGTGGACGGCACCCACGCTTGGTCGCAAGCGACCAATGTTCCATTTCAGGACTCGGCGGGCCACGAACACTTCATCGAGAACCGTCGAGGCGTTACCGGTTTGAAATATGAGTCTCATCGGATACGCCTGGCCGCGGAAACGGGTGATGTTTGGGTGCTGGGGCTGTACACGTATGATTCACACACGCCCTCACAACCGGGAAAAAACAACCGATAATGTGCCATTGAGAACACGTACAGGTTAAGGAAACAGCCGCATGATCAGACAAACCAGAATCACTGTTTCGTTATTGGTCCTTTCCGTGCTTGCAGGTTCAACCATCCTGCTCGGTGCCGAAGTTCGCGTACCGGCCTTCACAGCTTATTTGGCTCCGAATGTGCGTGGGGCACGCGTGTCGGCAAAGGTGGGAATAACAGGCTGGACAGGCCGCGACTTGAAGGTACTTTGGTACGACCAGATCAAGACGCCCGGGAAGCTGAGTTGTGCTGTGCAGCTCCGCCTGGATTAACGGTCGACTTCACGACTTCGGCCAGTTCTTCCTATCTCAAGGTGGTTTCGTATCCGGGTTCACAAAGTACGGCACGCCCTTCACGCGTCCGGCAACCGGCAAACCGCCGGCAGATCTCATCCTGCCGAAAATGTAACTGTTTAGCCGTCAGCAGTAGGATTTGTCTCAGGGCCCGGAGAAGCAGTCTTTTCGGGAGGGCGAAGCTCCTGCTGAGCCGCGTGTTTGGTTGGTCCGAACGGCTCGGCTTGAGCCTCGCCCTCCCACTGAGTCGATCACTTGCCATTTGTCTAAGGTGTTACCCCAAAACCAAGGCTCAATAAGCCAGGCTTGCCACGCACCGACCGGCGCA
>JAJSAJ010000592.1 GCA_024274855.1 Planctomycetota bacterium
ACACACTGCGGATGATCCCTTGAATCCCGATCTCTCCGGGCGTCGGATTGGTGACTATCAGGTGCTGCGCCGTTTGGGACGCGGCGGTATGGCGGAGGTCTATCTGGCGGAACAGCTGTCACTGCGACGGCAGGTTGCGTTCAAGGTGCTCAAGCCGCATCTGGCGGAAGATGATGCCTATGTGCGCCGGTTTGATCATGAAGCGCAGGCAGCCGCCTCATTGGTCCATGCCAATATTGTTCAGATCCATGAAGTCGGCTGTATTGATGGTGTTCACTTCATCGCTCAGGAATACGTTGCCGGGCAGAATCTCAAGCAATGGCTGGGCCGACACCGGTCTGCCGACGCGCCGACGGCAGTCCACATTATGCGGCAGGTGATCGCCGCTCTGCACCGCGCGTCGGAACACGGGATTATCCACCGTGATATCAAGCCGGAAAATATTATGCTCGCGAAGACGGGCGAAGTGAAAGTGGCCGATTTCGGGCTGGCACGTGTTGTGTCGCAATCGGGTGCCGTTAATCTGACTCAAGTTGGCGTGACGATGGGCACGCCACTGTACATGAGTCCGGAGCAAGTCGAGGGACGCAGCATCGATCCTCGAAGCGATATCTACTCGTTGGGTATCACCTGCTACGAAATGCTGGCCGGGCAGCCTCCGTTTGACGGCGAGACCCCATTGAGCGTAGCCGTACAGCATCTGCATACTCAGCCTCCGCGTCTGGAGAATCTACGTCCGGATCTGCCCGGTGCCCTCTGCCGAATCGTCCATACGATGGTCGAGAAAGATCCTGGCAAGCGGTATCAATCGGCGGCCGAGTTGATGCGGGATCTACGTGCCCTTCATGTTGAGGGACTCGACGAATGGCCCGCCTCGGGCGAACAGTGGGATACGCCGGAACTGCTAGCTCTGGCCGATGTCCGCTGCGAAGTGACGCTGCGACTCGAATCGGCCATGAGGTCCCAAGCGACAGATAGGCAACAACCTGGTCGTCGCGCCTGGTTCGTCGGTTTGATTCTGATTGGGATCGTGATCGGCGCCGGTGCCGCTTGGGTGGCACGCCCCGCCGATCTGCTCGCCGTCGATGCGCCTTCCGTTGCACGAAAAAAAACCGTCTATCTCCAATACTGGTATGCCCTGGAACTGAACAGCGAATCGGCGTGGAAAAGTGTCGAGAAGTACTTTCCACCCGATAATCCGATCAACCAACTCTACGCCTGGCGGTCGAAACAGCGACTGGCCGAATGGTATCGAGAGAAGAACCAGCCACGGCAGGCCGCCAGCCTCTATCAGGAACTGGCCAACTTGGCCTCGGAAGAACCGCAATTGGCCGCAAGCGGCTTGATCGGATTGGCGAACGTGTACGCACAGCGTGGGGATATGGCAGCCGCTTCCGCCAAGCTGGCTGCCGCGATGCCGCTGGTCAACAGCCTACGCTCAAGTCAGCAGAGTGTCGTCGTTCGCCAGCTCGACCCGGAACTTCAGTCCAGGTTTGTGGAACTGGCGCGGGACTTCGCCAATATCAAGAAGGTCGAGAGCGAGTAAGGATTCGCCAATCAATAACGGTCGCACTCTTCCGCGTACAGCCCCCCATGGGTGAATCAGCCTCGCAGCTAAGGAGGGTCGCTCGGCTGCCCGCCTTGTAGCTTGAAAGGTTTTGGTTCCCACGGGACAAGCCCGTAGGGGACCGGGACCGACGCATCGTCCTTCAGTAAACGCGACAACAATTGCTTCGCCGGCCCTAAACGTTCCGGTCAGTTTCTTACGTTCCGTGGTACGGGGAATCGTTTGGTTGTTGCCCGAATTGGCGCGTAAAAAAGCCGAGCCCCATGTTGAAAACGGGCCCGGCTTGTTCGTTGATCTGGGTCGAAATATTCGTGATTAGCAATCGCCGCAATCGGCCGCTACCGTGCCGCAAGTTCGGCTGTGGCGACGAGTGCGATGGCAACGAATCTTGCGGGTCTTGCAACGAGGCGTACATGCTGGAGTGCATTCGCCACAGCCCGTGTCGACCG
>JAJSAJ010000593.1 GCA_024274855.1 Planctomycetota bacterium
GCGATTCCACACCGCGGGCCGATGTTGTTGGTCGACGAAATCGTCACCGTTGAGAAAGGCCGAATTGTCTGCCGAAAAACATTTCGAGATGACGAGTATTTTTTTCAGGGACACTATCCCGAGCATCCGCTCGTTCCCGGGGTCATTTTGTGTGAATGTGCCATGCAGGCTGGCGGGATCCTCTTGTCGAACGAGGCTGAGGGCCAGGAGGGTGTTCCAGTCGCCACACGGATGAATCAGGTCCGGTTCCGCCGAATGGTCCGCCCCGGCGAAACGATTGATATTGAGGTTCGCTTACGCGAACGCCTGGCAAATGCGTTTTTCCTGGACGCGACGGTACGTTGCGACGGAAAGGCAGCTGTCCGATTCGAGTTCGCCTGTACACTGGCATCGGTCGATGGTCCTTCGTAAGACCGAGTGGCTGAAAAGACGCAAAGTGTGCAGGTCTGCCGGTTGATTTGGGTAATCACTTGAGGTCTTGGGGACGATGGGTTTTCTGCAAATCGAAGAAAAATCGTTTCTCGTGTTCGGTGTTGCCAATCGTAAGAGTGTTGCTTATGCGATTGGGCAAACCCTACAGCAGTCTGGAGCGCGTGTGGCGTATGTTGTGCGCAATGAGCAGCGCCGTGAGTTGTTGCAGCCGTTATTGAGTGACTCGGATGTGTTTGTCTGCGATGTGGAAAGTGACGAAGAAATACGCGATTTGCGTCAGGACGTTGGTAAGCGATGGGAGCGATTTGACGGGCTTGTTCATTCGATTGCATTCGCGGATTACGAGGGAGAAGTAAAACCGTTTCATGAGACGTCCAAGTCGCAGTTTCTGCGAGCGGTTGACATTTCATGTTATTCGCTGATCGCTTTGACCAACGCGTTTCGCGATCTTTTGTCGGAAGATGCGTCGGTTGTCACGATTTCGATTTCGACCACGCGCATGGCGAGCGAGAACTATGGCTTCATGGCTCCGATCAAGGCGGCCCTTAATTCGTCGCTTGCTTTCTTGACGAAATCATTCAGCCGTTTTTCACGTGTGCGATTCAACGCGGTTGCGGCCAGTTTGCTGAAAACGTCGGCTTCGGCCGGTATCCCCGGTTATGTCGACGCCTATTTGTATGCCGAACAGGTGATTCCGCGGAAAGAGGCGCTGGCGACACGGGAAGTGGCCGATACGGCCGTCTTCCTGCTCAGTCCACGTGCTTCAGGCATCACGGCCCAGGCAATCGTTGTCGATGCCGGCATGTCGATCAACTATTTTGACAGGGACATTGTTCGGCGCGTCATGGATTCGCCTTGAGTTCCCAACCGGGCGAGGTCGTTGGCGGCTCCGATGGCGGGGCAACCAGGCGGTCATACAGTTCAGGCCGGCGAGCACGCAGATAACGACGCCCACCGGCCAGCTCTATCTTGTCGTTGCAACAGAGTCCAATCACGACATCGTCTCCAAGTGTGCGACTTTCGACGAGGATTTCGCCGAAGGGATCGAGTATCATCGCGTTGCCGTTGCGAACCTGATCGTCGTCCATGCCAACAGGGTTCGTGAAAACGGCATAGATGCCGTTTTCCCAGGCGCGCGCGGGCAGCCACCGTAACAGCCAGGCGCGCGCTTTGGGACCTTCGAACTCCATCCTGAGTGAAACCGGGTCTCGGTCACGGTTTTCCCACAAATCCGGCGCGATCAGGCCACGGCCCGGCATGGCGGAGGGCAGGCAGCAGGTGACGTGGGGCATCAACACGATCTCGGCACCCATCAATGCGGTGATTCGGACGTTTTCCGGGAGATTGTTGTCATAGCAAATAAGAATTCCAAAGCGACAGCCAAGCAGTTCGAAAACGACATGTTCGTTTCCCGCGGAAAGGTGTGGATTAACGAACGGATGCAGTTTGCGGAATCGAGCTACCAGGTTGTCTCCGTCCACGACGACATAGGTGTTGAAGAAACGCCCCTGGTCGGATTCAACCAGGCCGGCGGCCAACGGTACACGATACTCGCGCGAGATGCTCATTAACGCGCGCACGCTCGGCCCGTCTGGGACAGATTCCGCGACTGCCGCAAGCTGGTCGCGGTCGAGTCGTCGCAGGTAGGTGTAGGCCGGGATACAGCCTTCGTGAAAACAGACCAATTGCGCGCCGCGGTCAACCGCCCGAGCCGTTAGCCGCTTGATCACTGAAAGGTTGAA
>JAJSAJ010000594.1 GCA_024274855.1 Planctomycetota bacterium
CTAGAAGCCGCCTGCTTTAGCGGGCGGAGCACTCACACAAACAACCTAACGGCGTTGCAGACCAGCCCCGCGCCCCTCTGCTTCCAGAAGCCGTCTGCTTTAGCGGGCGGAGCACTCACACAAACAACCTAACGGCGTTGCAGACCAGCCCCGCGCCCCTCTGCTTCCAGAAGCCGTCTGCTTTAGCGGGCGGAGCACTCACACAAACAACCTACGGCTCCTTCCGCGAACGCTTGCCAAACTCAAAAAAGCCCCTTCATCCAGGTGTGGACAAAGGGGCCGTTTGCTTGTTGCTGATGTCGGATACGGGGGTTGTTCGCATTGTCTTGGACCAACACGACACACAACTCAGTCCCACCACCATTGGCCTTCGGACAGCTCGGTCAGTTGCAATGCGTTGCGCGTCTTCTCGACTTTGCCATCCGTGTCCGGGAGCAAATTCTTCTTCGCAACAGCCTTCAAGGGCTGAATATCGACGCCGCCACCAATCGGTGTCATCAGCGTATTGCCCTTCCAGATCGCATTGACGGCCGACTCAACTTTCTTCGGCACTTCGCACGTCTCGACAGGCAGCTTCTGTTCATCGGCAAATACACCCAGATCCCAGTTGGCCTGGCCATAGAAGTCTTTTGTCTGGATAAACGCCGCAGCAACTGAAATGTCGATGAGATTCCGCAGCTGAGCGTAGACGGGTTCTAAGTTGGCCAGCCTCGGGTACTGCTTGGTAAACGACTGGCAGAACGCCTCGCTTGCCTTATTGACGATGGCATTGCCCACTCGCTCTCCACCTTCCTGAACCAGCTCGGAAGCACCGACCAGCTTCACCCCCCAGCCGACCATCTCCAGGGCCAAGTCATCTTTGGAAACTCGGAGACACTTATAGTCTGGAGTGAAGTACCAGCGCTGCAGTGCATTACGCGCCACATTCCGCGGCTTGGCCTGCGACACATAGCTGGTGATCTTCACCGGAGGCCTCTCAAGGCCAATACCGATCAGTTTCATGCGATAGTCGGCTTCGACCAACACCTGAGCAAAATGTGTTGCGGACGAAATCCCATCGATCGTCACTGTCTGCAACCCAAGCGCCTGGCGGAGTCCCGAAGCGATTCGCTGCGTGTCACCAGGCTGGATTTGCCGACCGATCTGCGCCAGAAAATTGCGCATACGTTGCAGCCCTTCTGGCGTCGGATCGATTGATACGCCAATTACATTCGTGCGTGAGTCGTTTGGCGGATAAGCTCGTAATGCAACAAGCAAGTCCTCCAGCTGTAGAACGGGTCTGCCGGAAGTCAGCCCACGCACGCGTCCGGAAGCATCTTGAGCGAATCCTTCCGCGGGACCGGCCACCACAATATCGCCAGTCTCTGGATAAAAGAACACGTATTGGACACGGAGCATTCCTGCCAGGTATTTCATCTCGTCGGTCAAGGGTTGCCCGCTGGCAATCTGCTTGGCGACGGCCTTTTCGAGTCGAGTCAACGAGATCTTGCGCATTGGATTCGGCTTGGACAACTTCGGATCCAACCGAGTCATTGCTGCCTGGAATCGCTGCTTCGCAGTCCGGCCGCTTGTGTCCCGGAACGTCTGGACTCGCAATATGCCTTGGGCATCGACCCGAACTCCGGCCTGTTGGTTCCCGCCGACACCACCGCCGCCGAGCCCACCACCGCCGAGCCCACCACCGCCGAGCCCACCGCCGCCGAAACCGCCACCGCCCAGGCCACCACCGCCGAACCCACCACCGCCGAATCCACCCTGAGCAAAAGCGGTTGCCGGCACGACAGCCCAAATCACAATCGCTGCAAGCCAAAGGACCAAACGCGTTTTGAAACGACAGCAACTCATAATTTCCTACCTCGACTTCTATGGACCACAAGCACGATCGCAATGTACTCGAACAAAAAACCGCGAATCCCCAACGTTGACCACGTGATAAGTGCGCAACCCCTATATCTTCGTAGTATAGTCAATACTTAGCATATTGCAGGCGTTCAGTGAAGCTCAAGCCATAATCCACACTACCGAAAAACCACGCATCGGCAAATGACTCGCAAACCGCCAAAACGGCGTCACACCACGCCTCCGTCAGTCCTGGTTACCCGGGATAGAAGACGCTCGAATCAGCGGACAGAATAGACCGCATCGAAAAGCCCTCAGCCAACGCCAACAGGCTGTTCAAACCCATCACGTCATCATAATTCCCCGCGATGGGTAAGGCAAGCCTCCCCCAAGGGACGTGGGCATCCGCCTTGGCGAGTGGTCTGGGACTGGGGTGGTCAATTTCTCTAGTTCGGTGCACCTGGTCTTGTTGCGCACAATCTTGCTACGCCGGTTCTGGCCGTCTCGACCACACGGTGCCTGATTTTCACGGCTGGAATCGATCGACATGGATCTCAGCCCACCAATAAGGGTCAACAATTGTCACCCCCGGTCGAGCAATGCCCAATAGGTCCCACCGCACCGCTTGCCACGCGACAGAACCCTGTTCGAGCACATTCCTCGCATGCCGACGCGCAACAAACCTCCAGCCTTCTAACGGCTCCAATTTGCCCAAAGTTCGGGTTTTTGACCAGGCCAGCCTCGCCCTGGCCAGTTGGAAATGTGAGGTTGACACGCCGCCAGTCGCCCTCGGTTTAGTGGCGTTTTTCTGCCCGCCCAGCTTGCCAGTAGGGAAGGGGCGAAAAGAATGTAAAATGAAAAGTGCAAAATGAAAAGTGAAAAATGTGCCGGAAAGATAAGAATGCCCAGCGAAAGAGTCCGTCCGTTTCGTCATTTTGATTTTTGCACTTTGCACTGTTTTCCTTACGGCAGAAAAAGCGGAAGAA
>JAJSAJ010000595.1 GCA_024274855.1 Planctomycetota bacterium
AGTGTACCGTGCCGCTGCATAGGTTTACTGTGGGAATGCTCCACCAGCTGAAGCTGGCGGCTTCTTTTCGGAACGCAGTGTACCGTGCCGCTGCATAGGTTTACTGTGGGAATGCTCCACCAGCTGAAGCTGGCGGCTTCTGGAGTGCACTTCGTAACGGTTCCGGACGTCTGTACCCAACGCTTTCGACGGTCTGAAACACCGGGCGTACGCGCCGTGGCCTATTGCGCGGCCGGATCGGGTGCGGAGGGGACGCGTTGTGCGAGTTGCTGGTCCATCATTAGCAGCCCCATGCTGTGGTCACCAACCAATTTCAGCTTGCCGACAATCGCTAACGCGGTCGCTTCCTCCTCGACCTGTTCGGAAATGAACCACTGCAGAAACGCGGCGGCCGCATGATCGCTTTGCTCTCGGGCCACATCGAGCAGGTCATTGATCTTGCCGCTGATCATGCATTCGTGTGCATACGCCTCTTCGAACACATTCAGCGCGTTCTGCCACTTGAGCTTTGGCTGGTCAATCTGCCCGAGCGTCACGCGTCCACCCCGCTCGTTAATAAAATCCAGGAACTTCAGGGCATGAATTCGTTCCTCTTCAACCTGAATGCGCATCCACTGGGCCATGCCCTCCAGGTTCTCGGCGGCGAAGTAGTTCGCCATCGACAGGTAGAGATAGGAAGAGAACAACTCGGCGTTCAGGTGATCGTTAAAAGCCGTTTCAATTGTTTTGTTCATGGTTGTGTCCTTCAGCACGCCTGTGGCGCAATCCGAGTACAGCTGCAAAAACTGGTTTTGAGGACCAATCTGCTCGGCCGCCCGAACCAAAACAATCGCCCGGTATACGAACCGAATCGTGTTTCGGTCAGAAACATCGCGGTGGCGCGGTGACTGACGGCGTCGCAAACATTCATCCAGCGGACAACCCGCTGCTGTCCGTCGAGCAGCGTAATCTTTCCACGTCCCGCGTCAAGTGGCCTTGGTGCAGCCCAGAGCAGGTCGCGCGTGCCCGAACTCGCGCGTGCCAGTGCTACCGACCGTTGAGAATTGAACATCCAGCAACGAACGGGCGTCTCGTGTCTCCGGGAAAAGGCGTTCCGTGCGGCCGTGTCGGTCCGCGATTCTTCGACGGACTACAAGTCGGTCGTACGCGGGGGACACCTTGACGGAGTGGACGTGTACGACGAACGGTTATAGAAACAGAAACCGCGGAGCCGGATCGAGTCCAACTCCGCGGTGATTCGCTTGCCATGGGGCAAGTTGCCTGATTTCAATGCAATGTTCTATTCCGTCGCCACGGGTGCGGTTGCGGCATTCACGCGGTCTCGGCGACTCGGATCACCAGGATCACGCACTAAGCGCAAGGCACCAGTTATCAGCACGGATTAGTAACTGAGTGCGAAAAAGTTATCGTAGCTGAGTCAAGTTTCAGCGACCAACAGGAGCGGGTTATTCTGATCCAAACGGTAGAAGCGCAGTGGTCCGAGGCCTGGCCTCGTTAGAAGTTCACGATGAATTGCGTATAGACGAAATCCGCATCGCCTTGATACGGCACACCAGCGGTTGTCTTATAGTAGTCACCCGTGAAGAAATGGGAATAGCCAACCAGGATGTCCGTACGCGGCGAAATATTCACTTGGAATATGGTATCCAGCTCTTGGCCCAAATCGGTCGAGCCTGCGGCGTTGCCGGGATTGTACGGTGACATGTTGACGTTATAAGGTACGTCGTTTCCATTCTGCAGACCAAAAATGTGGTACCAGACCAACAACTTTGTTCGCTCAGTTGGTTTAACTGTCGCGAGGAAGTTGAGATCCTCGATATTACTACGGCCGAACATGTCCATGAACCCGAGGTATTTGTGACCCAACGGGAACATATGGTTATAACCGTTTCCGATCACATCATCACCCTCGGCCCAATCCCAGTACGCCCAAAGAGTTGGCTTCCAGGGCGTGCAGGAGAACTTTCGGCCAAGCCCGATCGTATAAGCAAACGCGTCGTGGTTCACTTGCTTGGTGTTACCTGTCTGGTAGCCACCTTCCAATTCAACCAACCATCGCCCGTCAAAGGTTCCCTGATATCGAGCACCAAACGTATCGTAATTGAAATCGTTGTTGCCTTTATTGTTATACCCAAGATAGTACATATCGAGCGTCGCGTTTTTGAGCTTTTTGTACGTCAAGTAGGTACCCATGAACTCCTGGTCATAGTTCGGGTTGTCGAAATGGATGGGGTCGACTTTATTGGGACGCATGTAAAAGAAGTCCGCATCCCACGCCTTGCTTTGCCAGAAGACTTTGTAGCCTTCGAACGTCCGGCGGGTATTGGCCCAATCCAATGGCGAAATCGTCCGCTGGGCACCGTACAGCATTTCCTGTCGGCCGACTCGACCCCACAGTTGACCGTCGCCACCATCAAGCAACATCAGATCAGCAAACAGATTTAGAATGTCGGACCGATTTACATCGATCGGAGTCGGGCCGAATTGTTCATAATCGCTTTGCGCGTCAAGGTACTCGCCGTAAACACGCACGCGCCGTCCCAATTCCAGGTTCGCATACAAACGGGTCCGTTCCAGCAGGAAATCATCGCTGTTGCCAGTCAGACCCAACCCACGCATATTGTGTTCGCTCATTTGCCGGAGCCGAAACTGACCGCCGACGTCCCAGACCCCCCAGTCACCGAGCGAATTTCGCTTGCCTTCTTCGCCCAGGTGCCAGTCGTTATAAGCGGGGCTGAGCAAGTAACGAAAATCATTATCGTAGAACAGGCCCTTGTAGGCGCCCTTTACTTTCTTGCCGAATCCTTTCGGTGGACTGCAGGCGACCGGTATGTAGGCGTCGCCGACGTCGACCGGTTGGAGGTCCTTCGCGGGTACAGGGACCGCATCCGCCTTTGGGTCTCCCAAGTGTTTACTGACAAACGTATCCGACTCGTCGTACGACTGCTCGTAGTCGTACTGCATCACCCCATCGGATAGATAGTATCCCGTACTGTCGCTTATGGATGACGTACCGTTTTCGCCATCGGCAAGCGCTGTCTGGGCAAGTATCGGCGCCACGGCAAGCGCAATGCTTCCCAGCGTCTGCCAAATAGCCCCGTTCTTCGGTGATTTGCAACTCATGAACGTACGTCCTCCGTGTTCACATTGTCCTATTCGGTCCCCGACTTGACGGAGACGTAGCATTTGGATCCTGGGCACGCCGGTCTTTCTTCCGACACCGATCACTCAATTCATCGACCGGAGGTTACTTGCGACGTTAGGTACGTTAACGCAACTGCTCCGGTCATCCCAAACGGCAAAAGTTATCACCGACGCGTGGCACTAGGCCGTTGGCAATCAAGTTCCGCGCAAAATGGCAAGAACATTTCAAGGCACTTCGATTTACCACGTGATTCCAAGGCTCAGGAATCCTGATCCCATGATCTAAATATCCACGAAAACCAGGGTTTCGCCATCTGGAGACCGGAAAATAAGTTGGCACCAAGGTTCCTCTGCTAGCTTGAATATAGGGGGTTAAACCGCCGCTAGCACCGCTACATCTTGTAGCAGCATTACTAGCAGAGGTCTCATAGTATTTTCCCAGAGATCAGGAGTTCTGAGGCTAGAAGGAACGTTGGACCTTCGCGAAGTTTGTGTACTTTGTAATGCTTCCGGCGAGTCCGGGTTAGGTTTACTGTGTGAATGCTCCGCCGGCTTAAGCAGGCGGCTTCTGGAGTGCACTTTGTAATGGTTCCGGTTCGTCCGGCGAGTTGCGGAAGCCGAGCTTCAGGAGCCCGCCTCGACAAACGTCTGTACAGACGCCACAGCGTGTACAGTCCGGGTCGTCGACAGCTTGGTGGCCAACCAATACATGGTCAGTCATGACATCGATCCCCATTGGGCAGTTCGTCGTGCAGTGTCTGCACGAAATCCTCCGTCCGCCCGGGGCAACACGAACGCGCAGCAGACTGAATCGCCCGAGCAATCCAAAAAGGGCTCCGGCCGGGCAGATTGCTCGGCAGAAGACGCGCGGCACCGCCCATTCCACGACGACAATGGTTCCGAGGATCGCGCCGGCGATTGCAGCCAGAGCGGGCTGAGCGAATGCACCCATATGGCTCGGCACGCGCATCCCCAACGATTGGGCAGCGTTTTCCGTCACGGAAAATGCCCCAAGCACAACCAGGTTGATGGGCGACAAAGCGGTGAACAGGGGAATGGCCCCGATGGTCGAGATCCCCAACACAATCAGAAGCACCCAAAGCTTGGTCGATGAGGGTATTGCCCAAGCGGCCCCGGTTGTCCGATCTCTCGAAACTCGCCGTAACACGGTTCGTCGCAACATTTCGTTTATTTCCAACAGCAAGCCCAACGGACAGAGCCAACCGCAAAAGACTCGCCCCAATCCGATCGCCAGCAAGATAGGAATGGCCGCACCGAGCACCAGGCTTGTCGAAACAGTCCGCGAGGCAACCGAAACTTCGAGCACAGCCAATGGGTCAACAAAGGGGCCCCACCCGAGCAGACGCGTGGCCGTCGGAGTCCCCGGAAGCCAAGCCGTATTTCGATAGGCCGACACAAGCAGCACCAGGAAAAAACCGGCTGCGACTGCACGGTGTGCCCACGTCCAGAACTTGAATGGGAGCAAGCGTCGTCGGCCGGTGGCGACCATGGCAGTTCATCTCGACAGGACGGTGTGCAGAGCTGGGACGAACGAACGGTATCATCGCTCGGAAAGGGGAACGACTCGAATCGACGGATCGGGCGTCAGGCAGGCGTATTCGCAAAGCCCGCATCCGACGCAAGCATCGCGATCAATCACTGGATGCCCCTGGCCATCGATCACAATTGCCTCTCGGGGAAACGGGCAAGCGTGCCAGCAGGCTCGACAGGATACACCGACGTATGGCAAACAAGTATCCGTGTTAACGACGGCGATACCGATTCGCACGTCTCTTCGGCTGGCAAGTGGCTGAAGAGCGTCCGTCGGACACGCTTCGATACACATCATCGCCGACTTACCTGCGCACAAATCGCATGGCTGGTCACGAGGCACGAACAGTGGCACTCCAAGGCCGAGCGGACCATCGTTCGCTGCCGACTTGAGGACCGTCGTGGGGCAAGCTTGGATACACTGGCTACAGCGCACACAGCGAGCCAGCAGGCGGTCTTCGGACCCGGCACCCGGGGGGCGCAACCGCGGAGGGCTCCGCGTCTTTCCGGTTCGCACTGCCAGCCCGCCCAAAACTGTCAGTGCGGTTCCAGCCAGCGCGCCACCGAATTTCAGCAGGGCTCGTCGCGACCGGTCCATGCACGGCCTTTCATTCGGGCGGCTTCTGACCGACGATCAGAACGTGGCACGTTCGGCACTTCGCATCTTTCGCCAGTGCGGGCAGACTCACATGCCGAACCTTGGGCGCGTCGTCCACACCTTCTTCATGGCACTTCAGACAGTCGTCTCGAGTCCATGGTTTGGTATGGTAGTCGGTGTCGGTAAGGATCGGTGGAAATGCACCCGTGGCAAAATCAGACTCAGCCGCTTGCACGTTACCCGCATTGGGTTGCCCTTTATCGCAGCCGGCCAAGGCCACCATAGCGCCGATCAGCAGCAGTGGGGCAAAGGCCTCAAACAATCTCTTCATCCTCGGAGCTCTCGTGGTTCGGGCTCTCATAGCTAGGAACCTCCTCGTTTAAACCTTGGCCAGCTTCACCGCACAAATCTTGAACTCCGGTTGCTTGGAACCTGGATCATACGCGTCGATTGTCACTCTATTAACCAGACTGTCCCTATCAGCCCAGTGCCATGGCACAAAGACCATTCCTTCTTTCGGGGTTTCGATCACACGCGCCTTAACAACCACCTCGCCACGGCGGGACGTGATTCGGACACGGTCGCCTGTTTGAATCCCCAGCTTGCCAGCATCCGAGGGATGGATCTCCATGTAGGCTGCCGGCTGAGCACGGCGCAATTCCGGGGCCTTCATCGTCATCGTGCCGGTATGCCAATGTTCCAACACCCGACCGGTCGACAGGATGAACGGGTACTGATCATCTGTCGGCTCCGCCGGCCCCTTGGCCGGTCGCGCCCAGACAACCGCACGTTTGTCCGGTTGTGCGTAGAAACAGACGTCGCCCTCTTTCAGATCCGGATTCGCAAACGGCCCTTCATCCAACAATGGATCCTCACCTTTGACATAGCGTCGCGCGGTCCCCGGATGTTCAGGGGTCGGGCAGGGCCAACGGATACCACGCTCCTTTTTCAGACGATCGCGTGTCATTCCGGTAAAGTCATACGGCGTCAAACGCGACGCTTCGCGCATCTCGTTCCACACATCCTCCGGCGTTTTGAACTTGCCGCTGATATACCCTTCGGGAACGACCCCGGCCTTTTCGAGTCGCCCGGCCAAATAGAGCAGAATATCCAAATCGGGCCTCGAGTCACCCGTCGGATCGACGATCTTCGGCAGCAGCTGATAACGCCGTTCGGACATCCCGAACACGCCTTCCTTTTCCGACCACATCGCGGCCGGCAAGACGACATCTGCTAATTCAGTCGTTCTGGTCGGATAGGCATCGAGTACCACGATGAAGGGCTTGTTCGGTCGTTCTTTTCCCATGGCATCGCGGTAGGGCGTTAGATTCGGTAGCGATTGCCCGGGGTTCGTGGTCACGATCAACATAGCCTGGATTTTATCCTGGCCCAGTGCTTTGAACATTTCAATCGTATTCAGACCGGGTTTCGGCTTGATCGTTCCCGCTTTGCAGCCCCAAAGCTTCTCGATTTGGGTCCGATGTTCCGGTTTCTTGACAACACGACCGTAGGGCAGAATGTGACAGAGCGACCCCGTGTCACGGACACCACCACACGCATTCGGCTGGCCGGTCAA
>JAJSAJ010000596.1 GCA_024274855.1 Planctomycetota bacterium
CCCGCCGCTTTTGGCGGCGGGGAGGGAGCGGGGAGGGGACATTTCACCACATCGCGCTAGCTCACGAAACTTATTCACCCATGGGACAAGCCCATGGGGGTCCCTTGAGAACCGTTCTCCTCCATTTGGCTAAAGTGTTACTCCTCTTCTAGAAATCGACTCCGTTCTAGTTTCGCTTATTCTCGCCCTGTTCGGCCTTGCTCTTGGCCGCCCGCCGGTTACCTTCTTTCAACGCATCGTCTCCGAGACCGATTTTTCGAACGTAGATCAGTGATGCCAGCTTTTCCCCGATCTTGCCTTTTTGCCGTTTGTGTAGCAGGAACCTCTGTGTCGGTTTCCCCGGATTCTGAACATAAACGATTCCTGACAGCGGACCGCGCAGTTTCCGGCCATCGGTCAAGCGGATCGTGTGGACGAGAACCCGTGCCGGATAGGTGCGTCCCGTAAATACTTTGCGATCGTGCGCATTTTCGACGAAACGCCATGCCTTCTCCATCCATTCGCGTTCGACCTCGCAGGTGATTTCAGTAATTCGTTTCCAGGGTACCTCTCGTTGTCGTTGGGCCTTCTGGTCGTAGAGCTTGAGACGCCCATCTCGAGTGATATGCAGGTGCCCCGTGAGCAGGGCTCCGTCGGATAGCTCGACGTAACCTGGAATCGCGTCGTCACGCACCGAAGGGGATTTGCCGAATGGATTGAAGTCCGGCGGCTGTGCTACAGCGGCCGCCTGGGAAGTCGTGAGTGCGACGATCAGCGTCAGTAGGCTAACTGCAAAGTGATGAGGACCCATGTCCTGAACTCCTTAGCGAAATCGACGGTTACAAACATGCAAACCGAGATGGTGATGTGATGACTCTAACGGCATAACCAAAGTAGGGTGTCAAGCTCGCTCGCTGATGTCGGCAATCGGTGTAGCACATAACGCGAGCTCCGGCACACCAGAATCCGGTATCTTTGTTAAATCGGCTAAAACGTGAGCCCTTCGATCAAACGCCAGGTGATCCGTGCGAATAGTCCGGCGCGGATCGAGCGATAGCTCAAAAGCGGTCGGCGCAAGTTGTCGCACAAATCGTCCTATAAGTCTATGGTACTCGGGCCGGTCGGTTGCGGGGATAGTGGCCAGGGCGTGCCAAACCGGGGGCACGAACGAGCAGTAGGGCCTTGGCCGAGATTCGTTTCAGGCCCTGAAACATTCGGTTCGACTTGGCAAGCTCGCGAGGTACTGGATTTTGGAGAACGGCGGATAAATTGGCTTGACCATTACGAAAAAGGCAGCACGGTTTTCGGTGCGCGTTACAATGGCCGCGGTTAGCCTCTTGTTTCCGTGATCCGATTGGCCGTGGGTAGCCACTGTCATGCTGGCTGAAGGGCCGCGTGGATTCTCGACTCGTCCCGATGGTGGGCGCGCCCGGACGCCGAAAGTCGGGAGTTAAGTCTGGAGAGTCGAAAGATGTCGAGCTTGAAGGCTCTTGGGAAAAAGAAAGGTAGTCAGATGGAGAAAGTTCGCGTAGGCCTGGTCGGGTCTCAGTTCATTTCCAGCATTCACGCGGAAGCTCTGCGAACCGTGCCGCAGGCCGAGATTCTTGCTGTTGCCTCACCGACTGACAGCCATGCACGCGTGTTTGCAGAGCGGTTTTCAATTCCCCATCACTTTGCCGACTATCGCAAGATGCTTGAGATGGACGAACTCGATATGATCGTGCTGGGACTGCCGAACGCCTTGCACTGCGAGGCGACGGTCGCCGCCGCATCAGCCGGAAAGCACGTCGTATGTGAAAAACCGCTCTGTCTGAACCTCGGCGAAGCGGACCGAATGATTGCGGCGTGTCGGGAGGCCAAAGTCAAGCTGATGTATGCCGAGGAGCTTTGCTTCGCGCCAAAGTACGTCCGCCTCAAGAAACTGTTGGACGACGGGGCTTTAGGAAGACCGACGCTCGTGAAACAGTCCGAAAAGCACGACGGTCCTCACTCGCCGCACTTCTGGGACGTGGAGCGATCGGGCGGTGGAGTGACCATCGATATGGGCTGTCATGCAATCGAGTTTTTTCGGTGGGTGTTGGGGAAACCGAAAATCTTGTCGGTCTACGCTCAGATGGTGACGCAGGTGCACAACAAAAAGACGCGTGGCGACGACAATGCGTTACTGATTCTCGAGTTTGAAGGCGGCTGTGTTGGATTGGCCGAAGAAAGCTGGACGAAGCTGGGTGGCATGGACGATCGTGCGGAGGTTCATGGCTCGGGGGGCGTTGCCTATGCGGACCTGTTGCACGGCAATTCTATCGAGACCTACAGTCTGACCGGCGTTGACTATGCCGTTGAGAAAGCGGGAAGTACGGTCGGCTGGAGTTTTACGATCTACGAAGAGCTGTGGAACTACGGATTCCCGCAGGAATTCTCGCACTTCGTCGATTGCGTACTCAACGATACCGAGCCTCTTGAAACGGGCGAAGATGGCCGAGTTGTCCTGGCGGCGGTCTTTGCGGCTTACAAGTCGGCTGGCACGGGATGCAAGGTGTGTCTGCCGTTGGCAACCGATGCCGCCAAGCCGTTTGACTTGTGGGTTCCGCCCAAATCGTGAGTGTTGCCTATGCGTGACATCTTGGCCGACTACAGAAGCGGATCGCGTTTGTGTTGGACTCGCTGGATCAGTCTGGTGCGCACTACCTGGTTACATGGGAAAGGATCATACGAATGAAGCTGTTGCGAGTATTCCTGTTGGTAACCTGTCTCTGTTCGGCAGACGCGTCGGCGGGGTTTGCGGCGGATCGTCGCGACCAATCACTTTTCACAGGCAATGAGCCGGCCGGACAAGGGGTGGTGATACGGGTAGAATCCGCGTCCCTTCAAGCCATGCCGCCGTCTGCTTCTGTAGAAATCCTATCAACGGATGGACGCAATATTTACCGCCTGGCGTCGGCCGAATTGAATGGTCGGGACGACACCCGTGAGATTGTTGGCTCGACTTACGACAATCGCGTCTGCGCGTTTGCCACGGATGGACGACATCTTTGGGACGTTGCGGTCGGGGGTTTTGTCTTTGATCTGGCAGCAAGCGACCTCGATGGTGACGGTAAGGACGAGATTTTGGCGGCGTGCGCGGATGGTTTTGTCTGTGTGATCGGTGCGGACGGACAACCTCGGTGGAAGAAGGATCTTGGAGCGCCGGTGTGGCAGGTCACGACCGCCCGACTTGACCGGCGATCGCGAATTGTGTTGGCAGGTGGGGTCAGTCGACAAGTGTTCGTGTTCTCTGCCGACGGGAATCGGCTCGATTCCGGGCGTATTGGCACGGTAAATGGTGCCATACGACTCTTGCGCGCCGGGGACTTCAACGGCGACGGCCGAGACGAGGTTGCCGTGCTGCCGGTCCGCGGACAGGCCAAAGACATTGTGTTTCTCGATATTCCGGGACTTGCGCGGCGGAAGGAACGAATTCGCTTTGAGATGGTTCCCTGGAAGTCCAGTTCGCCAGGGGCGAAAAAAGCCGGCGAGCGATTTCGGAAAGGGAAACACCCATGGACCGCTCAAACTCTTCGATCGGCCAACGGCGTTGTTGGCGACCTCGATGGAGACGGCGTTGACGAATTGGTTTTCAATGCGGGTGTCTACTCGATCAAGGGCGGAGCGCATCGAGTGGTCGAGTTCCCGGAACCGACTAAGGTCCCCAGCTACGACCAGTTCTACAACATGCGCATGGTGGCCGTCGGCAACTTGACCGAGGATCCGGGAAACGAGATTGTGTTGTTAGAGGGATGTGGGATTCGGCTGCTTGACAAGCGGGGCCGCCAGCTTGGTGAGGCTCGATCGCCGTTTGGGTTTACGGACGTGGTTTACGAGCCCGGTTCCCCTCACGGATCCGTGTTGCTCGGTTCCAGCCCGAATGGTGATGACAACGTGTACCGCCTACGATTCGGTGCGGGTTGGCAGGGAAATGTGGCCACGTTGGAACGTCGCGGAGCCATGCGTGAAATTGGAGCGAATCTTGAGAGCTTGGCGGAAGATATCGCCCAATGGAACGGCCCTCCGATGGCGGGTGCTTCGAGTCCTTATGATGTCGTGGTCATTCACCATATGTGGAGCGGGCCGGACCTGAAGAAAATCGATACGTGGATCGGCGAGGTTCGTACTTACGAGAAGTCGTTTCCTTACGCGAACTTACGGTTTTCAACTTGCTTCTGGCCGGGCGAAGATGCCCCCTTACTCCGCCCCGATGGTAAACCGTGGGGGAGGGACAAACGTCTGGCCCACGACCTGAAACGGACCGATATTGTGGCGGGCGCCAAGAAGTTCGAGGCTGCACATTGCCATTTCTGGGTCCAGGTGGGGCACGGTTGCAGCCCACACCTTGAGCTCGATACCATTGCTGCAGTCCTAAACGCAGCCCCCAATACGTGTCTGGGGTTCGTGAGCGCCGAGGATGAGCAGTTAGGAGCCGTCCCGTACTATTTCGAGCACTACATCCGTCCGATTCTCGAGCTATGTCTGAAGCACAAGAAACGATTCATTCTGCGAAACAAAGACCTCTGGTGGCTCCACTGGCCGCCGATTCGCGTTTGAGGCAACTGATCTTTGACGGTCGCTACCGATCGGTGATCCCGCCGAGCGTCGAGGACAGTAACTCGCGAACAACGGATGCTCAGCTGGCTGCTCGCGTTGGCCTTTGGCTCGATGGACAGGTCGACGACTGGTGCTGTCGAGTTAGTGCCGACTGGTTCTGTGCCAGTCGATCCTGGGAGTGGGAATACGTGATGACCGGTCACCCGCACTTGCGTTACCTGACGGCGCAGGCGAGTCTAGGTGCGCGAGTGTTCATGTTTCTCAGCGGCGAACGGGCGCGGCGATCAGGGCAGTGGACTCGCGTTGGGAAAGAAGGTGCGACGAACTTCCTAAATATTTTGGGAAAGGGGATCCTCATTCCTCCGCGCCGCGAGCAGCTTCGGGCAGTCTCTTCCGTTGTGCTGGCGATGCGGGAGCCTACAAAACGGTTCGCGGAACACGGGGCCAATGGACATCATCACGAGCGTTGGAACGATGACGGTACCGATGGTAAACGTTGGGCCTTTGATCGGCTCGATTGCTATTGGGCAATGGCTCCGCTGCCACGGTCCGACGTTTCGACGCTGTTGTGGGGGCGTACGCGCCGCAGTTCCGAGAATCTCGCTGTGACGGCGCCCCACGGTTTCGTGTGCGTCTTGCCCGGAGGCCAGACGAAGGATCGCGGCCGTTGGGGCTCGCGCTGGACCACGGATGGGGACAATGTGGCGAAAGGCGACAGAACGATGCCCCTGGCCGACGTTCGTACTGCGATCGCTTCGGATCTGAACGCCGCCGCGCGCGCCTTCCCGTTCCGTGTCGAAGGCCACGTGTTTCACCAGATCATCGAGCAATCCCCCGATTTCATGGTGGTTGTCCTGATCGATCCCGGGTGGTTGGATCCGGCGGAACGAGATGTCACGATCATCGCGAATGTGCCGGGTGATTGGACGGTTAGCGATCGGCTTACCCACGAGCCGCTTGGCGATCTCGGGCGGCCCGTTTCCCTGCAAGTTCCCGCTGGAGTGTTCCGATTGCTGGATATTCGACGCAAGGCGGCTCAGAAATAAGCGGACGTCAGGCTTCGTCTCAAAACGGAAGGGCGAGGCTCCTGTCGAGCCGGTTTGGCCAACGAAACAAGAGGCTCAGCAGGAGCTTCGCTCTGGCCTGAAACAAGGCTTCTCCGGGTTCTGAGACAAAGCGGGGAACGCATCGATTTCCGGCCGGCAGAAAGTGCATTGCTCGTGCGTTGCTGGGCGAAGCTTGTTAGAATAGAAGGAGTCCCTCAGGACAATCAGCGTTTGCTACGATCTTAGGCTTGTTCGCCATGGCAGATCGGATTGGCAGCACGTCTGTCGGCGTACGGAGCTATGGGAGGAGAGAGCGATGTCAGCCCATGCGGACGAATCGTCCCCGGAGATGTCACGTCGTAAGTTTGTAGCCTGTTTTGCCGCCGGCGGCCTGAGTGTTTCGGCGATCACGGGTTTTGCCTGGGCGGACGACGCGAGCGGACCGGTTGATTGCGGACCGCCTCCGAAGGCCAAACCACACAGTCGGACCGGCGGTGAGTCTTTTCCACCATTGCCTCTTCCGGCGCCCCCCTTGCGTCGCACCGAGAAGAAACGACCGCCAGCCCCGCCGGCGCTGGTGGGCAAGATGGCACTCGGGCCGATCAAATATGTCGTGCGTCAGGGAAAACGTGTCCAATACCGGGACTGGATGACCGATCCCGCGGATATGAAAAGCTTGTTGCTATGGACCAACAACAAGTTGGGCATCCAGTATCGGTCGGTCGAGTCGGATTTCACACACTTCTCGTATGACCCCCGTGAGCTACCTGCCTTGTTGTTCAGTGGACATAGCCACTTTGTGCTGACCGATCAGGCGCGCGCGAAACTGGCTCGTTATGTGCTCGATGGCGGAACAATCATTGGGGACGCGTGTTGCGGCTGGAAGGACTTCAACGAGTCTTTCCGGCATGAAATGGAGTTGATCTTTCCCGATCGCCCATTACACACGTTGTTGCCAGACGATCCGATTTTCTCAACCTATTACAAGCTAGGCGACTTCGAGTACCAGAAAGATGACGGTTCGCGGTACCGGGCCGAGCCATGTCTTGAAGGGATCGAGGTCGGGTGTCGACTGGGGGTTATCTATAGTCCGACCGATCTGACTTGCGGTTGGGACGGACACGACCATCCGCGTGGTTTGCGGGTCACAATCGGGCAAGCACGCCAGATTGGCGCGAACTACATTACCTATTTGCTGGGCAATTACCAGTTGGGGCGGTTTCTCAGTTCAACCAAAATTTACTATGAAGCGACGGCACCTTCTCGGGATGATTTCGTGATGGCGCAACTCATTCACGAAGGGGACTGGGACCCCGATCCCTCGGCCGTTCACAACCTATTGCGATTTGCCCGTGACAATTCGACGTTGCAGGTGAAATTCAAACGGGTGAACGTGCGACCGCAGGATCCGCGGATCGCCAATTACCCGTTGCTTTATATGACCGGTCACTATGAGTTCGTGTGGAATGACGAGCAGACACGGCGATTGCGCAAGTATTTACAGGCCGGCGGCATGATGTTGGTTGATGCGTGTTGTGGGCGAATGGCGTTCGATCAGGCATTTCGGCACGCGATTGCAAAGGTATTTCCCGACCGGGAGTTAGAAACGTTGCCGGCCGATCATCCGTTGTATCAAGTGCTTTACGAAGTTGGTAAGGTTCACTATACCGATCGAACCACGGAGGATTTTGGTGAGCTTTCAGCACCAACACTCGAGGGAATCAGTCTGGACGGCCGACTGGCGGTCGTCTATAGCCGATTCGATCTTGGGAATGGCTGGGAGCATTTTCCGCATCCTTACAGTTACGGATACGGATCGGAAGATGCCATGAAGTTGGGTACAAATGTGCTGGTCTATGCCGTGACCCATTGATTTCAGTAGAGAGCGGGATTTCAGCAGAGAGCGGACGGGCCCGATGAGGGCACGATTCGTCTGCTCGGCAGCGAGAGGTAATCATGTCCCCTGCAGTGAGATCGGTGCTGGATCGACTGGAAGAGGCGAGTCAGCGATGGTGGGTATTCAGCCTGTTTTCGCGGTTCGTTGCTGCGATCACGGTTTCGTTGAGTATTCTCATGGCGTTTGTTGTGGCTGATTCCTTGCTTCGCTTGCCGCATGGCGGACTGTTGGTTCTGTTCGGTCTCTGGGTGCTTGGCACACTTGGGCTGCTGGTGGCAACGTTGCGTCGCGGTATAAGGCGGCAGCGGACTGTGGCGGCGGCGGCACGCCGCGTTGAACTCGCCTTTCCTGAATTGGGAAGTCATCTGATCAATCTCGTGCAGTTGATCAGTACCAGCGATGCGAAACCCGAGGCGTTTCGATTGGCGGCGATCGAGGATGCGGCGGTCCACGTCGCGAAGATTCCGATCGATCAGGTTCCAAGCCGGCACACGCGGCGCGAGCGTTGGAGGCTGGGGATTCAGACACCTCGTGACCTGCTCGAAGCATGCGGGATGTTGGGAGCGGTTATTCTGATGGCCGTTGCATTGAACGTCGCCTTGCCGACCTGGGCGTCCTCGATTCAGCGACTCTTTACGCCCTGGCAGTATGTTCCTCAAGTTGGTTCGGTTCGTATTCTCGAAGTGATACCGGGCAATACGGTTGTCCTGGTCGGGGCACGGTTGGATATTTCCGCTCGAGTCGATGTGCCGGAAGGGACCAGACCAGAAGCCGTTCTCGAAGTATGGGACGAGCAGGGGATGAGTACGCGGACTCTGTTGCCTGATGCAGCGTATCGGCGCGTTACGGCAACGATACCGGCTGTGATGCGGCCGATTCGTTATCACTTGCAGATCGGCGATTCCGAGTCGGACGTTTACCAGGTGCGGATCGAGCAGAAGCCAACCGTTCGAGAAGTCGTTATTGCGTACCGGTACCCTGCGTATGTCGATCTAGCGCCGCGAACGGTCACGCAGAAGCAAGGAGACCTGGAGGCTCCTCAGTACACCGAAGTCCAGTTGACAATTCTCAGTACGTCCAAGCTCTCCAAGGGCCATCTCCGAGTGGATGGTCACGATGTTCCGGGGAGGGTAAGTGATGACGGACGTTCTTTGATCGTTACCATGGTTCTGGAACGGAGCACGACATACACGATCCATTTGGTCAACTTGCATGGGCATACCGATGAACAACCGCGTGTTAACAGCATCGCCGTCGTTGAAGATGCACGGCCGACTGTGGTCCTTACCAAGCCGGCGCGAGATACGAACGTGGTCGCCGGCGGTAAGTTGCCTGTGATTGTCCGTGCGACGGATGACTATGGTCTGGCCAATGTGCAGATCGAGTGGAAATTGGCCGAACAACCGGACGGCGAGATGGAACTGCACGTTGCCCACCGTTGGAAGCAAGATGCGTCGGCAACGGCCTGCACACTGCAATATGCACTTGTGGAACCTTTCTTGGACCGAAAAGCCGACGCGATTATTCTGGTTCGAGCGGTTGCTTATGACTGTCGACAAGTTCGCTTGCCCAGCGGGACGCTTGGGCCCCAGCAGGCTGCCAGTTCATGGCGTCGAATCACCGTTATCGATCTGGAGACACAATTGAGCGATCGGGCCGCACGGTTGGACTCCTTACAGTCTGAATTGTGGGCCATTTTGCAGATCCAAATTCGGGCACGCGTGCGAACGGCTCAGTTGTCGGCCCAGCAACATCTGGAACAAGCCCACCAGGACACCAAGGCGATTCGCGAGACTCAGGTTCAGATTCGGCAACGATCCGAGATCCTAAAGGGACGAATCGACACAAACGCTCAGCCCGATCAGGTTATGGTGAAGCGAAGTCTGGCAACGTTGGTCGCTGGGCCGATGGCCAAGGCCGTTGCGCAAGCAGAACAGGCGGCACGGGTGACGCACGTCGATCAGTTGAAGACTCCCGTGCCGGAACTGATGGAAACACAGGACGAGATCATCGAACAACTGCGCAAGCTGTTGCAGGTTACACGTCGCGCCGCGGTCGAGACGCTGGACAAAATGGCAAAACGTCCGGGCGGTGACTTGCCACCCGATGTCAAAGCCAAGTTGGAAACACTTCGCGATGAATTACAAGAATTCATCAAACAGCAAAAACGAGTTATCGAAGCGACGAAGAACCTGGCCAAGAAGCCGGTCGAGGATTTTACCGAGGAAGATGAACAGGCCATGAAAGAACTGGCCGAGGCGGAAGATGAATGGGCACGGTTCATGGAAGAGGTGCACAGCGATTTCAGTAAATTGCCCGAGCAGGATTTTGCGAATCCGAGTGCCTTGGAAGAAATGGTGGAGATTCAGACCGAGTTGAAGATGGCCAAGGATGCTCTGACGAAGAAGACGGCGGATATTGCCGTTCCTCTGGAGCAGCTCGGTGCCGAAATGGCTGAAGAGATGACGACGAATATCGAAAAATGGCTACCCGACACACCGGATCGAGAACGGTGGAGTCAGGAAGAGTCGCTGTCAGACGATATGAAAGAAGCACCGATGGCGGAACTGCCCGGTGAATTGGAGGATCTGGTCGGTGAGCTGATGGAAGAGGAAGAAGATCTGATGGACGAGATGGAGGATGTTTCGAGCAGTGCGGCCGATTCGCTAGACAAGGGAGCAGGATGGGATGCGATGGATGGCCCGATCTCGAATATGAGTGCGCGCGGAGTGACGGGAAACCGGTTGCCGAATTCCAGCGAGATCGGTGGGCGAAGTGGCGAGGGCCGACAAGGGAAAGCGAGTGGCGAGTTTGTTTCCGATACGGCTGTTGGCAAGGGAGGACGAAAAACGCCGAGTCGCCTGGCACCTGATCCGTTTGTCAAAGGACAGGTTAAGGATATTAGCAAAGACCCTGTCGGAGGCGCCACCGGCGGAGGTAAAGAGAGTGGGGCTGGCGGCGAGGGACTTGAAGGCCCGTTGCGCCGACAGGTTCAACGCGATATGAAACGACTGGCCAAGCGACAGGCTGAGCTTCGTAATAAGGCCGAAGCGATTGATCTGAAGTTCCGGGTCATGAACTATCATCATACCGACCTTGAGAAATTGATCGAGACAATGGCAACGGTCGAACGAGATCTCCGTAGTGGGCGTTACCGGAATGCGTTGCGACATCGAAAAATCCTGCTCGATGGGCTCGGGAACGTGAAATCGTATGTGGATGGCGAGCAGCAAGTTCGGCAAGATCGATCGAGTAACCTGCCGGCGAGTATCCAGCGAGAGATACTCTCAAGCATGCAAGATGCGTCGCCTCATGGTTGGGAAGAGCTGAATCGACGTTATTTCCAGCGACTCGCCACGGGCGATGAGAAAAATGACGGTACGGATGCGAGTGCCTCGGCCACGGCGTCGAAGACACAAACAAAGTAGTTTCTAAATCAGGGCTAGTCCACCAGTTGCGCTCGCGAGAATTCACAAGGTTCGACCTGTTCCCGCCCCCCACGAGTTTATCTCGTGGGAGCGCAAGTCTCGTCAGCTAGAAAAACCTCTGGACGCACGTGGCGTTTCGGGACGCGTTACCCGAGCGGACTGCGGATTGATGCGGCCTCGAACACGGGCCGATTCGGTGGGGCGTTGTCCGCTCGGCCGGGATGTGTTTTTCGCGGATACGCTTCTAGCCTGCGAGACTGATTCACCCACGGGACGAGCCGCGTGGGGGTCTTCCCTGGAGGGAACTCCAAGACGCTGTTACCTGTTCGCGCCGCCCTGTTGGGCTGGTCCCGCGTCTTAAGAGCCGGCGACTGTCAAGCCCCTTCGAAACGTTTTTGATTTCCCTTGATTTCTCTTTGGATCCGCTTGACGATCGATTACCATCTGGCGCAGCTCTGTGATAGGATAAACACTTCGAGGGTCTTGATCGTAATCCGGTCCAGCAGCAGGCAAACAGGTTCCGGCTGCAGTTCCAAACCTCTTGTAGCGTCCTGGATTACGCCATGTCCCGCTCGGCAAGCGGGACCTACCTGGACCACCTTACGATCAAGGCCCATTTCGAGCGTCCGCTCGCGATAACGGCGATAATACGGGCCTTCGTGCGTCGAAACCACGACTTGCAATGTGCAAATGGCTAGGGCGAGCCCGGCGCTACAGGCATGTGCCAAGTTGGTTCCTGTTTCAAGACTGGCATCGCCAGTCTCACCCATCTGAATCGTTGGTCGGAGTTTATGATGCAATCTCGACGGTCTGTTGTGTTAGGGTTGGTCGGCATTTGGTGGCTCTTGCCGGTAGCGTCTGGAGTCGCGGCACAACCGCCCGACGGTTCGAAGAACCCGAAAGTGGTCATCCCATTTGATTTCGAGTCGCCATTCGACAATGGTCGTTATGGGAAGATGGTGGGCGAAATGGTCTGGAAGAAGCTGGAGCGGCGCGGTGGTTTTGTGATTCCCGAGTCGGCTTTGGATACGCGTCAGTGGACTGAGCGGACGGGAATGGTGCCGAATCCGGACACGCCCTTGACCAAGATGAAGTCGATCATGCGAGATGATTTCGCGGCGGATGTGGCTATCTGGGGTAAGGTGGAACGCGTCTCGGGGGCCGAGTGGGATGTCTATGATTTCTGGATCAACATCGTCGATTTCTCGACAGACCCGCCCAGGCAAATAGCCAAGATCAAGGCGCGTACAAAAACCGTTAGCGAGATTCCACACAAGTATGTCAAGCAGGCCCTCGACCGGCTTTACGGTGTGGACGGCACTCCGCTCGGGGTGGTCAAGGACGAAGAAGCTGAGAAGAAATGGCGAGATGGTGTGAATCTGGTCCGCGGTGACTTTGAAACCAGCAGCGGCTGGGATCCGTTAGGGAAGTACATGAGTCGAGAAGCCGAGCGCACACAACGTGGCAAACCGAACCATTTCGTCCGATTCACCATTCCGAAGGCGGTTGCCGCGTCGAGCGGCGTGCTTTTCTACAGTGACTTTTTCCCAGTGCAAGAAGGCGCAACGTATCGATTTCAATGCCGATGGCGTTCGAGTGGGTGCCAAGTTAAGGTTTTTATCAAGTGTTACGATGACATGGATACTCGGTTCTCCAAGACGGGTAATGCCAGTGGCACAATGCAGCGCCGCGAGGTCTATCGCAGCCAACAGAACCTCAAAGGGCCCGCCAATGCGTGGAATACGCAGACCGAGGATTTCACACCGCGACATACCCAATTCAAGCCCAAGTGGGGACGCGTCATGCTATATGGCTATTGGCCGGCGGGGACCGTCGACTGGGACGATGTGGTCGTGAAACAGATTGTTCCACCGTCGAAGTACGTCGACGCGAAGGAACGCCGCCCATCCCTCGAAACAAAAGTTCGCACGGAGGAGCTCGAACGATTGAAAAAGAATGAGCATTCGGAGCGAACGAAACGGCGTATGGCCATTTGTTTGCAATCCGAGGGTATACTCTGAACCGCAACGAGTTGCGAACCTCTCATGTGTGAGGCTGTATCCCGTGTTAGGAGTTGTCATGAACTGGGCATTCAAGGTTGTGTTGTTACCTGTCACGCGTTTCGTTGACTTTGCAAGCAGATCGATCGGCAAGCGAGATCGGGCGAACGTGACTGGAACGTTTGCTCTATTGGAGATGTGCCGAATCCGGTCTGCGTGGTCGATGGCCGCATGTTTGTTGTTATCGGTTACGTTGTGGGGTCTGTTTCTGTCCTGCGAATCAGTTGCTGCAGACAGCCTATCGGGACAGGCGGCTGATTCTGCCGCGCGGCGTGCCCAACTCGTTGATTGGCAACCGGTCGGTCTTTCGGGAGGAGGGGGGATGTTCTCGCCGGCGATTTCGCCGGCCGATTCCAATCTGATGATGATCAACTGTGACATGGGGGCCGCTTATCTATCAGAGGACGGTGGACACAACTGGCGGATGATAAACCATGCACAACTGCGCTCTGACACGCGATGTAGGCCCGCGTTTCATCCAACGAAACCGGATACTATCTTTGCTGCCTCGCGGGGCCGATTGCGCGTGAGCCGGGATCGTGGGCGGACATTCCAGGAAATCGGCAACCTCAAGGAGTCACTTGGCGGAGAAATCGCAATCGACCC
>JAJSAJ010000597.1 GCA_024274855.1 Planctomycetota bacterium
AAACGAGCTGACTCGATTGCTGATTCCCGCGCGCCGCTCGACTGAAGCCAACGTCAGTGGCAACGTTCCGTTACTCGATGCTGAGCTAAAGGCGGTCAGCAGAGCCGGGATCATGGCCCGAGCGAACTCAAGCGGTTTGCGCTTGGCGACGAACCGAAGAATCAGCGGCAGAACCACGAACGCGTGTACCGCCAGCGCAAGGAGTACGGTCAGCATATACCATCCGAGCAACCGAAATATTTACGCACCCTGTGTCGCTGTGGCATAGAGCATCAAGAAGAAGACACCCAATGGTGCCAGGCAAATGATGGCCATCGTCATCGCCATTATCACTTGGAATCCATCCTGAAACAAATCGCGCAGTCGCTCGGTCGTACGGCCACCAACAAGAATCGCAAAAACAGCAAATGCGAGACTGAAACAGATAATCGACAGAAAGTTTCCATCCGCCAAAGCGCGAACGGGATTTGGGGGAATCATCGTTTCCAATTGGCGGAACAGCACTTCGCCTAGATGGCTTCCAACATCCGGCGGAACACTTGTGGCAACATGTACATCGCCGCCCAGGCCGGGGCTGATGGTATTGACCATGACCAAGCCGGTTATGATCGCCAGCATGCTTGTTGAGACATAATACAGGACTGTGTGGCCAAACATCCTGCCGAGGCGACTTGCCTGCCCAAGCCCCATGACGCCGCTGATGAGCGACGTGACAATCAGTGGAATGGCAACCATGCGTAGTAGACGCAGGAACAAATTGCCGAGCCGATGAGCGCCTTCGCCAATCCACCTGGCCCACGAGCGGCCAAACTGTTCAAAGAGCAGAGCCACTTTCGGTTCTTTTTCGGCCAATTGACTGACCGTGGCAAACACACCGTCCTGTCCCAGCCGAGTCGCATCGACCAACAATGCCTGCGTTGTGCCGTCCTTCGCCGTCAATTCAATGCAAATTCGATCGGGGTTGTCGTCGAAGGTAACACGAGACCAGTTCGGCGGCAAATCGGCTTTGGGGACTTCGGAAATGCGGTGCCCCAGGTAAATACTGCAGGTGATTCCGATTGCCGCGCCGGCGACCATGCCAATCAAAATCTGCCAATGCAAAGCCAAACGCATCATGCCGGATCCTGCCTTCCTGTGCTGGTACGTTGTCCGGTCTTGAATCTTGGATCGATCAGTCTCGGCTGTGCCAACTTGATCGTGAGGCAGCTATTCGATGATTATATCATCAACGCTATGACCAGACGGGATCATCGGAAGTACTTGCTCCTGATAAGGTACCTGCACATCCAAAACAAATGGCCCGTCGTAATCGAGCATTTCGTCGAGTGCCGCGTTGAGGTCCGACTTCTTGCTAACAGTTGCCGCGCCACAACCGTAGCCCTTGGCGATCGTAACATAGTCGGGATATCGATCCGCCGGATAACTCCCCTTCCCTTTCCCCACAGCTTCTGCATCCGTGATCGGCCCGAGATACGTGTGTGCGCGGTTGCCGGACATGAAACGATCTTCCCATTGCACAACCATTCCAAGATGCTGGTTGTTCAGCAGCAGAACTTTCACCGGCACGCGTTCACAATAGCAGGTTGCCAACTCTTGGATGTTCATCTGAAAACTGCCGTCACCGTCGATGTCAATAACCGTAGCTTCAGGATGGGCAATCTGAGCGCCGATGGCGGCAGGCAAACCGAATCCCATCGTTCCAAGCCCCGAGCTTGTCAGGAACGTGCGAGGTTCCTGGAACTCGAAGTACTGGGCGACCCACATTTGATGCTGGCCCACACCAGTTGCGATAAGCGTCTTTCGGCCTTGTACTTTGCGGGATAACGTTGCAATCGCGTGCTGTTGGAGGATGCCATCGAAATCATGGTTGTGCGAAAAAGGAAATGCCTTTTTCCACTTCATGCACTGTTTGATCCATGGGGCTATGCCGTCGACATTCGATTTAACGATCTTGTTCAGTTTCTCCAGTGCGTACTTGACGTCGCTGACAATCGGCATATGGACAGCCTTGTTCTTGTTCAATTCCGAGGGGTCGATGTCGATGTGGACGATGCGAGCATTCTGGGCGAAAGCTTCGAGTTTACCCGTCACGCGATCATCGAAACGAACCCCCAATGCCAGTAGCAGGTCACAGTCTTGAATCGCTCGGTTGGCGTAAACGCTACCATGCATGCCGAGCATGTCGAGCGACAAGGGGTGATTGCCGGGCAAGAGGCCAAGTCCCATCAAGGTCATGGCGACGGGGATCCCGGTCGTGTCGACAAAACGTCTGACTGGTTCGCTCGCTTCGGATGTGACCACGCCGCCTCCGCAATAGATTACCGGGCGTTTGGCTATCCGAATGGCGGCAGCCACCTGCTTCAACTGGTCCGAATCGGCATGAGGCAGCTCAGGATGAAAACCGGGCAATTGCAACGGCGCATCCCAATCGGGGATGCACGTATCGAGCTGGATATTCTTCGGCATATCAATTAGAACCGGGCCGGGCCGACCGCTGGTTGCAATGCAAAACGCTTCACGGATAATACGGGATATGTCGTTTACGTCAGTCACCAGGTAGTGGTGTTTGGTGATTCCGCGGCAAACACCGACGATCGGAGTCTCCTGAAACGCGTCGGAGCCAATGACGGGTGTCCCGACCTGTCCGGTGATTGCAATCAGGGGAATGCTGTCTAGCTTCGCATCGGCGATCGCAGTGACCAGATTGGTCGCGCCGGGGCCGCTGGTCGCCATGCAAATGCCGGGTCGCCCGGTGCTTCGGGCATAACCTTGGGCCGCAAACCCGCCCCCCTGTTCGTGACGCGGCAAAACGGTCCGGATCTTGTCGGAAAATCGGGTCAGCGCCTGATGCATCGGCATACTCGTGCCACCTGGATAGGCAAAGATGACCTCGACATCATGCCGCACGAATGACTCAACCAATATGTCGGCGCCGCTCAGGGCCGAGGGGCCAGGCGTGGGTGAGTTGGACGTGACAGACCGTTGTTTGTTTGCGGACATATCGGTTGTGACTTATGGAACAGGGGATGGCGGTAAAACGCGGAACACTGTAGGTGCCATCAGTTTATGGCGTCTGCGCGAGCATGGCAAGATGGTCGAACCGGGCGGCAGGGCCGCCACCCAACTCCACGTCGCCGCTCGGGGCCCCAATGGTCCGCTCCCGTGGATGGTCACGTTGATGGTCGCTTGGACTTTGTCAAGAACTCAACGATCTTCAGGCTCAGAGCGTGTTCCTTAGCTGGCTGGTGGCCGTTGACGTCGGCGGGCGAAACTCCCGCTGAGCCGGTACGTCCTGAGGATTTCGCGCTTTCACGGCTCGGCGGGAGCCTCGCCCTCCCGATTTCGGGGCACGTTCTTGGGACGTTGGGAATAATAGGTTCGGCATTTGCTCCAACTGACCGGCATCAAAACTTCGCTCGGATACTGGCCGTCCACTGCGTGCGAACCAACGGCACGTGTTAAGCGGCAACACTGGCTCCGCTTGCGTTATAGGTTGTCTGCCAGGTTTCTGGACACGCGCTCAGCCAACACCACTTTGCGGCGGAGTCTGAACACACACCAACGTTATTTTTCCCGCGTTTCTGAATCATCCAGACGTTACGTAATCGGTGGATCGAATTGAAGATCTCCGCAACTCGTGTTAACGTAGTGCCATGTTCCAAATTCTACTAATCGCATTGTTCGGAGCTGTTGGAGCCGTTGGACGGTACTCGATCAGCGGATTTGTGTACCGTGGGCTTGGCGAGTCGTTTCCGTATGGAACGCTTGTCGTGAATCTACTGGGGTGTTTTCTGCTGGGACTGGTCATCCACATCGGTCAAACGACGGATTGGATCTCACCCATGTACCGTCAAGCTCTGACGATCGGAACGCTCGGCGCGCTGACAACGTTCTCGACGTTCAGCTACGAGACATTGATGCAATTCGAAGCTGGGCAGTGGCAATCGTGAATGATCAATGTGGCAAGCAATGTGTGTATCGGCTTGGTTTTTGCATGGATAGGGCTGGTGGCTGGAGGCTATCTGGTCGGTGGTGTCTGAACGTTCTCGATGTCGGGCTGTTGCTGTCCGTCCGAAACCGCCGTTCCGGGCATGCGATCT
>JAJSAJ010000598.1 GCA_024274855.1 Planctomycetota bacterium
ATTTCCGCCTGCAATGCGCGTGTCAATATGGCGAAAGACGTTCGGTAGTTCAACCGTACGAAACGAACCGTCCGGATTTGCCAGGACGGTTGACACTTTCGACCCGCCAGAGACATATTTTGCCAGCCCCCGAGCAAAAACCATCATGGCCAGGGTCGCAATGAACGGCTGGACTCGGAGCTACGCCGTGACGGTCCCCGAAACAGCGCCACATGCCGCGCCAACCAACAGAACCGCGGGCACCGCAATCCACGCTGACCATTGCCAGTGCATCAGGAACAGGCTGACAGAAACAGCCGTCAAGCCCAGCAAGCTACCAACCGAAAGATCGATACCGCCGGTGATGATTACCAACGTCATGCCACAAGCCAGAATCCCGTAAACGGATGCCTGCCTGAGCGTATCACGGTGCGTCTGCAACTTGAAAAAAGCGCCTCCATGATTGAAAATCGCACCGAGCAATAACACGAGGCAAAGGGCAAGCAGCGCCCGTCCGCTTGGTCCCGAAAGCCACTGCCACACTGCACTCGACTGACGATCCTGAAGAGTCCTTGAGTGATTCATTCGATATCCACCCTGCCTGTCTGTCCCATGGCAGCCTCGAGAATGGAATCGGCCTCCGCCTGCTCGTGCGAAAACTCAGCCGTAATCCGGCCACGATGCATGACGACAATGCGGTCGCTCATCGCCAACAACTCGGGCATTTCCGAGGTGACCAGCAGTATCGAAATCCCCTGACTAGCCCAATGATCCATCAACTCATAAATCTCCCACTTGGCACCGATGTCGACACCCCGCGTCGGCTCGTCCAACAACAGCACTCGCGGTTCGGCTAGCACCCACTTCGCCAACGCAACCTTCTGCTGGTTACCTCCCGAAAGTTGACCTACCGGCATGTCGATCGACGCTGCTCGCAGATGAAGGACCTCGGCCATTCTGATCGCCGCAGCACGTTCCCGCCCGGTACGGCACCATCCTCCAGGCGAAAACTGTTGCAATTGGGCCATTGTCGTGTTCGCAACGATCGACATCGACAAGACAAGACCGGTCGTTTTCCGATCGTTCGTCAGCAATGCCATCCGCCGCTGAATGCTCCGACGAGGAGACACGGGCCGGAATCCAACGCCGTCCAACACAACACTTCCTCTTGCATCACGCCCATAAGCACCGAACAAACCCATCAGCAGTTGACTGTTGCCAGACCCCTGCAGCCCGGCCAGACCAACAATCTCACCAGCACGCACGGACAAGGAAATGTCATCGACCAGACACCACCCTCCTCGCCTGACGCTAAACCGCTCCAGCCTCAAACGTTCGGCGCCAGCGTGACGACCCGAACGTGAATAGAACCGCTCCACATCGCGTCCGACCATCCAGTGAATCAACTTGGGAATCGTCAGCTCCGCAGCCAACGCCGTTCCAACTAGCTGCCCGTCACGCAAGACGGAAATTCGATCCGCGATCTGTTCAATCTCCTCCATCTTGTGCGTGATATAGACGATTCCGCATCCACGGGCCTTCAGCTGACAAATCCATCGAAACAGCTTCACCACTTCCGGAGCGCTCAGCGCGCTGGTCGGCTCGTCCATCACAATCACCCTCGCATCCTGACCGAGGGCCTTGATAATTTCAACCAACTGCTGCGAAGCGACCGGCAATTGCTCAACCGCCTGGTCCGGTGCAACGTCCATGCCAAACTGGTCCAACAGACGCCGCGTTTCCGTATGCTGCCGCCGATCCTGAACAAGCCCAATCCGACCGGTGATCGTCCGCCCCAGAAAAACGTTATCGGCCACACTCATCGAAGGAACAAGAGACAGCTCCTGATGAATCACGGCCACGCCCCGTCTTGCCGCATCCAATGGTCCCGCAAGACGCGAACCCGAGTCACCGATGCGAAGTCCGCCCTCGAAATCCGTGTGGACACCGGCCAGGATCTTGATCAGTGTACTCTTGCCCGCTCCGTTTTCGCCGGCCAGCACATGCACTTCGCCGGCGTGCACAGCGAAATCCACGCCGTCCAAGACCGTAACACGTCCAAAACGCTTCGTGATGCGGGC
The DNA here is from genome assembly GCA_024274855.1 of Planctomycetota bacterium. Classification (GTDB taxonomy): domain Bacteria; phylum Planctomycetota; class Planctomycetia; order Pirellulales; family Pirellulaceae; genus JAJSAJ01. The sequence goes on from JAJSAJ010000598.1 coordinate 2,061, forward strand.
CATCTCGACCAGCGGACGACTATCGGGTGAAGATTCAATACGCGTCATGGAACCGGATTCATTTGGTCGTTGTCGAGCCCATATATGTGCCGTTTACTCGCACCCTTGTTCGCACCAACGATTCCCACCCTCAACCGACTGTTTTCGGCCGGCAACTCGAACGTGCCGATATCCAACCGATCGTAACTCCTGGCCTGCAACTACGTGTACGCCGACTCGGGTAATCGAGCCGCTGGTTCACGATCGATTATCTACTCAATGGCGACTTCAGCAAAACGGCCTGAGCCACCGACAAAGTTGATAACGGCAGCAAGACCAAACAACTCAGTACCCAAATACGCCGCATCATCATTCCCTTGGCTTGGGTTTCGGCCAACTCAATATGCGATTTCAACCTGTAATTGTCCGCCGGCAGGTACCTCGATCTCTTTGGAGAATTCGATCGCGACACGGTCACCGTCTTGCGTCACGGAGACGTCCGCATGCTGGTCGCCCACGCGGACCTTTCGAGCCCTTCGCCCCTCGGGCAATGCCAGATACAAGGTACCAACTCGCAGCCGGCCCCATTTCACATCCACCGTATGAAACTGGCGATCACCCGCCCGGCGTTGATCGTATGTCCCCCAACTATCCGCAGTGGAAAAGACAGATCGAAAATGCTCCGGATTCATACGCGGCGCAAACCCAAGTCGGCGTTTAGGGCCGTGGTATTCGAACCCGGCAAGTCCCAGCAAGACACCCAAACTGGCCATCGCCCGAGCATAATGGTCACCACATTCAATCTCGTTATACGGATTGCGCTTGGATGGATGATAGCGATCGTGGACACCACGACAAATTGCCAACGCCTCGGTCACCATCCCTTCGTAAGCCATATGGTTTGCAACCTGATACTCAATCCCAGTCCAGATCTCATCGCGATAAAGCGTCGACTTGGTTCCCATGTGCGAGCTCTTGGGCCACGTGCAGGTGAATAACCCCGCCTCTACCGGATAGGCAAACCAGCGTTGTGGTGCGTGCTTCTCATTCTGCCCACCTACGTCGGGCGCCCAACAGTATTTCCAGATGGAAGTCAGCGATTTCAGGACCGCCTTCTTCGGATAAATGTACCCAAGTGCAACCCGATGTGCCCACCCTTGTCCAAATAACTGGTCTGCCAGGCATCCGTCCACATATTGCCAGTCGGGATGCTTCTTCAAATCGACCTCTTGAATGAAGTACTCGCCGTTGAACAACCGTTGTATGGAGTTCTCGCTGCCGGCCTCGAAGATCTTGCGGCATTGGTCGGCGAAGGCATCGTCTTGCATGTCACGAGCCATCTCTTCGGCAGCACGCAAGGCTCCGAGATAAAGCGAGCCGACCATCGTATTGGCGCCATAGTAATCCCTATCATAGGTCTGGTGTTGGCGCCCCTCGATCAATCCGTCCGCGTTCCCATCCTGATCGATTAGAAACTGGACGGCCTTTCGGATATTCTTCCAGTTACGTTTCAGAAACGCATCATCAACGGACGTCTGATGTTCGCGATAGGCCTTCAGAATGTAACCTCCCTGCGAGTCCCCAGCCCAAACTCCCCAATTCTCGCCGCGAAATCGAATCTCCCCGGTTTCTGGAATAAAGCCGACTCCAGACGCAAAATCCTGCATTTCGCGCACCGATCGCTCGAGACGGGGAAACAAGCGTGCCATCGCATGCTCGTAGTTCCAAACATGGCCACACGTACCCGGACAGCAACCGCAACCTTCGTATGCCCAAAATCGTCCGTCTCCCCACCATTGGCATGTCGTCGATGCCAGATTCGCCACCGTTGAATGGAGACGATCAAGTAGCCAATAAGGGAGCGTCGAATCATAGTAAGTGTCATGCCACAACCGCGTCTGTCCGGCCAACCGCTCCATGTTTTGAGCGACATACCGTCCCACATCGGTCGCATTACCAAACCGACCGGCATACTGGTTCTTGACCAGCTTCTTGCGAAAATACATGTTCGGCATGTTCCACGAGACGATCAGCGTGATCGTCGACTCTTCGCCCGGCTCGAGCGACACGCTTTTCCCAACCGCGGCCCGGTGTGGTACGCCAATCGCTTTCTCTACGGCATCTTCAGTTGCCAAACCAGCCCCGTCGAACAGGTTTTCGGGCATCGGCCCCGAAGGTAACGATGGACTGACCAGCCCACCATCTCCGAGCAGTGTTAAAGCCATCGTGCCAAAATCGGGTTGCAGTGCAACATCCTCCACCGAGCCGCTCACCGCCGTATCTCGCAACTCGATTTGGTCTACATTTATGTGGCCCCAGGCCCCAGTCTCCTGATCGATGATCTCCAACCGACCTTGCTTGCCCTCGAACTCGCGAACGGTCCAGTTGTTTCGCTCAAGCCGTTCCCCGCTCCTTCCCGACGCCTCGCGAACCATCTTCCCGTCAACAATCAAACGAAGTGCCGTACGGCGACTTCCGCCTCCGCCAATCAAGAAGCTTATGAAGTGACGATCAATCAAGAAAGGTGGCGAAACCAGTTTACCTTCTGTTCCATCCCCTTTGAGAAATGTATTTACCAATCCTTGTCCTTTGAACCCACTGACTTTTTGCTGGCCTGCTAGTGTCCCACGAGCAGGTCCTTTGCCGAACGCTTCACCAGAAACCGTCCAGTCGCCGTAATCCTCTTTCTCGAAATCAGCCAACACGATCGGCTCACGAGGAGCAGCTTCCTTACGATCAGCCTTCTTGGACTCAAGCAAAACCGATCTAAAGCCCTTTCCGTTGACCACTCGATTATGGTGAGTGACCGTAGCAGCAACCAAGTCGCCGCTATAGTGGAGTACAGAATTCTGCAGCCAACCGGCCAGAGTCACCTCGACAGAATCATCCGTCGTGTTCTTCAACGTGTAGTTCAAGATCGTCGCCGGCAATGCTGAATCCGATTCGTTCAGCGGTATGAATGGCGAAAACGACTCCAACTTGATCCTGACCGGGAAATCACTCGCCTGATAGTCGACCTGTGCAATCGGATACTCGCCGCAGAACGTAACGTCCGGAAATCCGTTCTTATCCAGCGCACGCACAAACGTCTTGCCCCCGCTGCGCACGCGCACCGCAACACCCTGATCAACTCGCGGCGATTCGGTGAACTGCTGGCTGCGAACCACCATTTCCGTTGGTAGCCGCCCAACCTTGTAATTGACAGCACCAAAACCCGAGTTGATATTCTGATTGAAAATCCCCCAATAGACCAACCGCCCATCACCCGTCAGATAAACCTGGCCGGCGGCAATCCCGCCGACTGGCATCCCAATAGTCTTCAAATCATCGCCGGAAAACGACTGCCGCTCGCCCCGTGCGAACAGCATCCGAATCCATTCCGGACGTAGCTTCTTGTCGATCGGGATCAGGTGGTCCGCCGTGTCTTCCGGTCCAAACGGGCCGGCTGCGGCAAGCGACTCACCCATGCCCATCGCCACAAGACTGGCCCCGCTCAGTTTGACAAACTGCCGCCGGTCCAGTTTGTCGCAACAACCCGGCTCGGAACAGGCATCTGAACGATCGACAGCTGGCTTTCGGGAACTCATCGAGCGAACCTCATTGCTAGACTAGTGAAGTGGATTCAACTTGGCCTCGTACTCAATCGTATGTTAACGGCTTACGGCAAGGTGCCCCTGCGGTGCGCTGACCTGAGTGTGTGCACCACGAAGGCCCCCGCAAGAGCTTTCCTCACAAGGATTCTGACCTCCAACAACTGCGGGCCGAGACTTCTTGTGAAACAGATCGGCGCCACACCTCATAGACTGAAATCGTAGCCTAGTATCGCATTGCATCGGGTCACTCGCAAGCACGTACAGTCGTTCTTTTGCACGCCAAAGTAGCAGGTAGATCATCGCCACTCGTCACGTAAACGGCCAGCTGGCCAGACTCGGTCGCACTGGCGTTGGGCGGGCCGTCCGGTCCGGCACCGGCGCGGCTAAGAAACGCGCGAGACCTTTTTTCGCCCCGTTTCGAGATCCACCCAAACGTACACTTAATTGGACTGTTTGTGGGCAAAATCTGGCACAGGAAGCGGCTTGGCCGGATAGCGTCCGACCGCCCGGCCAACTATTCTTGAAAAGTTGCGGTCGCTCCGACAGTATGCCTCGCAACCACCCCACATGATGTACGACTATCCCATTTTCCTTTTGAGACGATGAGGAATGCTGTGATCCGTCCCGACTTCCAGAAACATGAGTTGATCCCAGTCATTGCCCAGGACGCCAAGACCGGCGATGTGCTGATGCTAGCTTACATGAACCAACAAGCTTACAACGAGACCCTGCAGACCGGCCGTGTCTGCTACTTCAGCCGCAGCCGAAATCGACTGTGGCGCAAAGGTGAAGAAAGCGGCAATGTCCAGGAAGTTCGCGAAATCCTCATCGATTGCGATGCCGACACGCTACTGATCAAAGTCAACCAGATAGGGGACGCGGCTTGCCACGAAGGGTATCGCTCGTGCTTCTTCCGAAAAATCGACCCCGCTGGCGGACCCACAACTACCGTTGGCAATCGTGTATTCGATCCGGCCGAGGTGTACAAGAAGAAATAGGAACGTATCAGGCGATCCCGTTCTGCTGCGTCTCTCTCGATTACCTCCCTGCCCTATCCGGTTTTGTGCGCTCCCAAACCTGGCACAAAGCCGCCCCCTGACCACCTGTCGAATTCTGACGGTGTCCAGCAGCGGGAAATGGACTTCCTATTGAACTAACTCGATTTGTTTTTCTGCACAGGAACGAACCGCACTATGTCTCGACAGACCTTGAACCTCGGTATCCCCGCCGGAAGCCTACAAAACGCAACGGCCCAACTGTTCGAACGGGCCGGTTTCCACATCACGTTCTCGTCACGTTCGTATTACCCGACAATCGACGATCCCGATATCGAATGTCTACTGATCCGGGCCCAGGAGATGGCTCGCTACGTCGAACAGGGTATCCTGGATGCGGGAATCACGGGCCATGACTGGATCCAAGAGACCGGTGCTGATGTGGTCGAGATCTGCGAGTTGCTCTTTTCGAAAGTCAGCCGCCGCCCGGTTCGCTGGGTCCTGTGCGTACCCGAGGACTCTTCCGTCCAGTCGGTCAAAGACCTCGAAGGCCAACGGATCGCCACGGAAGCGGTCGGATTGACCAAACGCTATCTGCAGAAACATGGCGTCCAGGCGACCGTCGAGTTTTCCTGGGGAGCGACCGAGGTCAAGCCGCCGAAACTGGCCGACGCGATTGTCGAAGTAACCGAAACCGGTAGCTCGCTGCGTGCCAACCATCTCCGGATCGTCGACGAGATACTTCAAAGCACAACACGTTTCATCGCAAATCCGCAATCCTACACGAACCCCTGGATCAAGGAAAAGCTCGATGGTATCGCATTGATGTTACAAGCATGTCTGAACGCGGAAGGCAAAGTCGGCCTGATGATGAATGTGCGGAGATCAGACCTGGACAAGATTTTGTCATTACTGCCCGCCTTGCAAAAACCGACCATTTCCTCGTTGTCCGATCCTGATTGGTACGATGTCAACACAATCCTCGAAGAGTCGGTCGTCCGCTCAATCATTCCGCGATTGAAATCAGCCGGCGCGAAGGGGATTGTCGAGTACACGATCAGTAAGCTTATCGACTGATCACAATCGACGAGACCAATGAGCCACATAACGACTCGGAGACCCGATCAGGCATATCCTTGCCCCTGATCGTTTTGCCGCCGTCCGGCTCGAAGCCAAGTGGATTCACGACCATCTCGGCCTTTTGCTTCTGACACTAATCCTCCTTAGCTGCAAGACTGATTCACCCATGGGACAAGCCCATGGGGGTCTGTACACGGAAGAGTGCGACAGTTATTGATTGGCGAATCCTAGACTCACCGGCGTCGCACTTGGTCGTACAGCAGCAGGCCGAGGATTGTCTTCGCGTCCTCGATGTCTCCATCGACGACCATCCGCAGCGCTTCGTTCCATGGAACCAACGAGTTTTCAATCTGTTCACCAGGCTCACGAGCCGGCTTGCCGGCAGTAAGCTGCGTAGCAACGAACAGGAACATTCGCTCATCCAAGACCCCCGGGGACAGGAAAAAAGCATGGAGCGGCTCCATCTTCTCTGCTCGATATCCCGTCTCCTCAATCAACTCGCGGTGCGCCGTTGCAATCGGTTCTTCGCCGGGTTGATCACGAGTCCCCGCCGGCAACTCAAACAAGGTCTTGTCGACTGCCGCGCGGAAATTTCGAATCAGGCAGACATGGCCGTCGTCAACCATCGGCAGAATCGCAACCGATCCTGGATGACGAACGACATCTCGTGGATGAATCTGTTTATCCTCCGAAATCCAGTGAATACGTTGCACGTCAAAACGTCGAGTATGAAGCAACGTCTCGGTCGGTAAGTTTGGTTGATTGTCCATTGATTTCCTTCCTTCACTCACGAACCCTGACAATACGGATCGGCCGACGAACGCTCTTGATTCGCCGCACCGTCCCAGTCGATTGAAGTAGCCGCCGGTTTGCCATTTTCGATGCAAACACCTTCAGTGCCTTCACGATCTGTCTTTGCTCAACAGGCAGGCAAATTAACAGCGAGTCCACCTTGCGACGTCTCTTTGTACTTATCCGACATATCGGCACCTGTCTGGCACATAACTTCGATGATCCGATCCAAGGGAACCTTGTGCGTGCCATCTCCTCGAAGGGCCAGTCGAGCGGCGTTGATCGCCTTAACCGCGCCCATCGCGTTCCGTTCGATACATGGCACCTGGACCAGGCCGGCCATCGGATCACAGGTCAGGCCCAGATTGTGCTCCATGCCGATTTCGGCCGCCTGTTCAACCTGATCAACATGTCCGCCGAGCATCTAGGTCAAGGCACCGGCCGCCATCGAACAGGCGACGCCGACCTCGCCTTGACAACCAACTTCCGCCCCCGATATCGATGCGTTCTCCTTGTAGAGCAGGCCGATGGCGCCTGCCGTCAACAGGAATCGGATGACACCTTCTTCGCTCGCGGTTAGGTAAAAACGGTCGTAGTAGTGAAGAACGGCCGGCACAATCCCGGCGGCTCCATTTGTCGGAGCCGTTACGACTCTGCCTCCAGACGCATTCTCTTCGGCAACTGCCAAGGCATATACATTGACCCAGTCCAGGACGGTCAACGGATCACGAAGGGCCCTTTCGGGGCGACTGCTCAATTCCTGATACAATCGTCCGGCACGACGTTTCAGTTGCAAGCCACCCGGCAAAATACCCTCCGTTTCGCAACCGCGACGGACAGACTGTTGCATGACGTCCCAGATCTTCAACAGCCGATCTCGGACCTCTTGCTCGGTCCGCCAGGTTTTTTCGTTTTCCATGACCACTTCACTGATCGTCATGTTCCGGCTCCGTGCCGTCCCGATCAGCTCGGCGGCGGTGGTAAAGTCAAACGGAACCGCACTGTTCGAAGTCTCGCATGGGCCGTCCGCGGACAACTGCTCGGTGATGAAGCCACCACCAACCGAGTAATACCGACGCTTATCAAGTACCGCTCCACGCCCATCCCATGCAACAAACTGCATTCCATTGGCGTGATATGGAAGTCGTTCATTCTGAAGAAACAGCAGATCGCATTCCACATTGAACGTGATGGGCCGAGTTGCGCCAAGCAACAACCGACCGGTTTCAGCAATCCGCGCAGCCCGGCGCGGGACATTCGATGGTTCGACTTCCTCCGGAGTCTCGCCTTCGAGTCCCAGCAGAATCGCGCGCCCCGTCCCGTGCCCCCGCCCCGTAAGCGCCAACGAACCGTAAAGCCGCACTTCGATCCGTTGCACCTGATCGAAACACGCCTCCCGCCGCATGGATTCGAGGAACCTGGCGGCAGCCCGCATCGGCCCCACACAGTGCGAACTGGAAGGCCCAATACCGATCGTAAAGAGGTCAAAGATACTTATTGTCACGCGTCCTGAATCCCAACTAGATAGCAGACAAATCGATGCTCTCGCCAGCAGACGTGGCAACCAGCCTTCGTACGCACGCAGGTCAGCAGAGTGGAATGGCCAACAAACGCTTGCCCAGCGTAAAAGGACTCCTTCTCAACTCTTCTATCGAATCCACGGGACAGCCGACGAAGCAGCCCATCACATTAACACGGCAAGCCGTTCTGGCCAATCCGCGAGTATTCGCGTCAACCGGCGGCCATCGACAGCGGGCAATCGATGCGACCGGAGCCCGCATATTCCATAACGTTCGTAGCGAGGAGCCGTAAGTCGCGGCAGATGCAAGGAAAAGGACACGTCGCCTGCGTAGCATATTGTCCATGCGTGAGCCACAATGGCGGGGGGCTTTGCCGGAGCAGATGGCCAACCCCGCAGCACAGCAGCAGATCGCTCGTGAAATATCCGGGCCAAACGATGACGCATTTTCTGGCTACATCTTGATGCGCCGGTAGTACCATACGAAGCCACGCCGCTCGAAACGCTTGCCCTGTGACACATAGCCCACACGGCGAAACGACTCCTTTTCCTGCCACCTTCGCAGCAGTTGTCGGTGTCGTTCGATTCGGGCCGCGCGGGTTTCATTCTGTGGCTCATCGCGCCGCATTTGATAGTATTGCTCGCTCAAGTCGGCTAGGCGTTCCTTGTTGGCGAGCGTCTGGCGCCAGTCCTCTTCGCTGACGTCAAATGCTCTTCTAAATCGATCGCCCACAAGCAGGTCAAGACGCCCATCGGAATTGAAATCGGTGGCGCAGAAAGCGTGACGAAAACCAGGGCTGCCAACCGGTACATCGAAACTATGAGGCGACTGTTTGGGAACCAGCACCCGAGGTTTATCGAATCTCGGTTCCCCGTCTTTGCCGACGTTCCGATACCAGACGATATCGCCCCGTAGACCGGTGATCAAATCGTCAAGTCCATCGTCATCCCAGTCGGTCATTTGCAGTGAGCCAAGTGCGCCACGGATCGAATGACCGTCGCATTGAATTGTACGGCCGCCGTCGAACCGAGGCTCTTTGGCAGAGCCTTGGTTGAGCACCAGACACAAGGGTGAGTAACCAAGCAGCAAATCGATGTC
>JAJSAJ010000599.1 GCA_024274855.1 Planctomycetota bacterium
CAAAGTGTTCCGGGGCCTGACGGCCCCGGCTGGGGTTGTGTCGTCCCTTCGGGATTGGGGAAGAGCTGTTCCCAGGGCGTTCCTTTGAGATTTGCGAAGACCTGTTCCGGGGCCGGCGAGGGCTCGACTTGGCCAATCGTCCGGCTTCGCCGTCGCCATCACTTCGCGCGCCGGACATAAAGCAACGAATCGGCCTGGAACGGATTCTGAAACTGCAGCTTACCGCCCGAATGCGTTAACCGCCGTTCGGGCGTTTCCTTGCCCGACGTCGCGTCGAACCAAACAACGAAAACGAGCCTCGCGGCAACTCCAAACCAACACCTTTCGCGCCGACAGGCGCGTACACCAGATACTCCGTACCGCGGTTGGCAAGACAATACCGCGAACTGGCCAGATTACCGTGCGGAGTCATCGCCGCCAGATCAACGCGTCGCGACCAGTCATGGACGTACCCCATGCTCTTGCGGATCGGCCTGGCCCACTTGGAACCGGCCTTCCAAGGCAACACAGTCCCTTTGTACGAGTCCATGAAGATTGGATTCATTCCACGAAGAAAACTCTTCCACACCCAGGCGGGGTTTCCACCAATACCCCAAAGATGATCGGTATCGGTGATGATCACTTTCGAACCATCAGCCGGAGGTGGATTGTCGCGATAGCCTCCGACGGGATTGGGGGAAATCCAATCGGCGGGCGAGTCGAAAAGCGTCTTGTTGCTTCCGCCCTTGTATTGAAACGTCATGCCGACCGGATGCTGCTTCGGCTTACTCTGCTCATACCGTTTGATGAACCGGATCATCTCATATTGCCACTGCGTGGAAGCGGGGTGATTCTCGTTAGAGATTTCGTACAACACATTGTCAAACTCGTTGACCGTGTCGATAACTCTTCGCACGTAGGCCCGTTGCAACTCCGTAATCTCAGCGCTTTGACCGCTGTGAACCTCCAAGCCCCGACCGTCATGGTCCAAATCGCCGTCAATGCCACTGACGTTGTTTCTCGCATTGAACGGATGGTGCGTCCAGCCGTCCGGACAAAACTGTATGCCCCAGCCCTCGAACAGCATCACAGACGGATAGAGACCTTGATCCTGCGCTCCTTTCACGCAATCGTGCAAACGCGAAAAATAATCGTCATTCAATTTCCTTAAGTTGAATTTCAGTTTTCCGTCAAGTGCATTTCCCGGGCCAGTACGTTTCCAAACCTGCGGCCAGACATGATGGACGGTTCCCTTCTGCTTCTGAACGCCTCGCGTGTTCCACACAGACAGTTCCCAGGTCCAGAGGCGAAAAAAGTTGTGGTGGTTCTGTTTCAACCAACTCAGATATGCCTCGTAATCAAACGACGCTGGCGGGTCGGTGGGCCCCATGTCGACCAGATTGTTCCAGGTATGCGATCCCGTCAGCAGAATGGCTTTGCCGCTGTCGTCCGTGAAGTACCGAGGATTACCTGGGTGCACCCGGAGTGGGCCGGATGCGGTCGCGGCAAGTGCCGCGCCTGACACAAAAATATACAAGGCGCATGCCAGCGTTCGAATTGTGCTTCTGGTACACATGGCGTACAAATCTCCCAAGTCAAGAAATATCATGATTGAGACAACGGCAACCGACCGTTCCGGCTGCTTAATCGACTCTGCCGGACGTTTCTTCGCTGTCCTTGTTTCTACTCGGCGTCTCCACGGTGTTCCACATCGCGTTTTCGGCCGCGGATGACCGTTCCGTTTCCGTTTCCCCCGGCATACCTGCGGCTGGTGGCATCAAGTTTCACTTGATCGATCCAGAAGCCCCCCGGAGCCTTGGGGGACTCCCACTTGAGCAACAAGGTATCGTGATCAAGCTGCCAGTGGGCCCGGCCTGGTGTACCACTGATCAGGCCATTCGCTTCCAGGAAGATATCGTAATGCTTGTGACCATCGACGACGTGATCCCACCGACCGACCACGCGCGCATCGGGTGCGGTCGCAGGATTCTTGGCCGGGCTGCCAAGCGGATCTCCGGCAACCGGCCAACCATCCCGCCAGGAGAGCGGACGAATTTGGAGCAGTCTTCCGGCACAAGGTCGGTTGGCATCAATGACATGATGGACCAGCCAGTCTTGTGATGGTGTCTGAAGCAGACTATTGTGCCCCGGACCGCGCCACCGTTGGCCCCCCATGACAACCAATTCGCCCCCGCCCTCGGTCATCGGTTTCCCCAAACGATCAACATAAGGCCCCAGCGGTTTCTTCGAGCGACCGACCATCACCTTATAACTGATGTCACCCGGCTTGTCCGCAAAACAGTGGTCCCATGAGACGAAGAGATAATAGACTTCATTGCGTTTGATAACATACGCTCCTTCGATGGCCCGAGCCGCATTCTTGGATCGCCGAGCAACCGCAGTCGCCTCAGCCGGAGGTGATACCAGACGGCCGGACTTCGCATCAACCCGACCGGCTTTAATTCCATCCCAATAAGAGCCCCAAAAGAGAAACGTGTCGCCGTCATCATCGACCAGCAACGCCGGATCGATGGCGTTGAACGTACTCGTTTCTGGATCGGACTGAAGGATCAAGCCCCTGTCTTCCCAACGATAGTCCGGATCACTCGGGTTGAGTGACGTGTTGACAGCCAGTCCGATTACCGACCGCTGCCTTCCCAGTGTCGACACGCTGTAGTAGACGTAGAACTTGCCGTTAACCTGCTTGATGTCTGGTGCCCACACACCACGGCTGTCCGGGATTTTGTCGCGTGCCCAAGACGGCACGTCCTCGGCAAACACGCGCCCCACTTGCGTCCATTGTCGCAGATCCCGGCTGTGCCAAATCGGGATCCCCTTTCCACTGCACACAATATAGTAGCCCGAGCCATCATCAGCATGAATGATCGTCGGATCGGGAATGCCCAATAGCTGAAACTCGCGCCGAGGTGTTTCCTGGGCCGAACGGCCTGACGCGACCAGGGACATCGCTAACACCAATGCCAACGTGGAGGTCTGTAGCCACCCATCAAGCACTGAAAACGGAGACTCCAGAATCGAGAGCCGGAAGAAAACCATGTTGAACGTTCCTGGGCAAACGATGCGCACACGTTACTTACCCACAAGCCAAAGCGGCGGGGCCGCAGCCAAAGCAGGATCTGTCAAGCTCGCCCTGGTCCGTTTTGCGACAATGTACAACTTGCTGGCGAGCGCAGGCAAACCAGAACCCGATATCGATATCGATCCGCGAACGCGCGCGCCGCGTGCGTACATTCTACGAAGTAAGGATCCAACAAAGCAAGACCTCGGGAATAAAAGCACTGTCATGGTTGAATTTGCGAAATGGGATGAGCGCAGACATTGAGCGCTACTACGTGAGAGTAGTATTTTGAGAACTTGGTGTCCAGCAACCGGACGTGCGGCTCACACTCGACGGCGGTACGGCGGAATTCAAGGAACCGTGTATTTGCTGCGAATACAGGCAGTTCATCACGTGTAATATGCGAAGTCGACGACTTGAACGCGGTGCCTGGACGGATTGGATTGTTGCGGCACATTACGAGGAACTTCACGAAGACACTCACGGTCCGAAAGGTCCCGTCATCGGAGACCGCAATAATGCTCCTGAATGGTACGACCGCTATTCTGTCAACGGTTGCATCTATTCAGGGACCGATGCTCCCGGGTTCGGAGGTCTCAAAGGATACTTCCGGAGAAACCGAGATATCCAGATGATTTTGTTTGAGGTGTCCTGTCGTGTCCTGCTGACTATTGTCGACATGGGCACTCACAATATTGTTCACACATCGGTCCTCGACTTCGATTGCCGGGGTATTCTCCCGCGGAGCCAGGTTATTACTGGAGCGGGTGGCAGATCTCGCTTGCCGCAGGAATGACCGAGGATCGCGCGAAGGAAACTCGGCCCGGAGATTGCAACGTCCTTTTTTTCGAAACCAATGTCTTCGAGGAATCGCAATGTCGCGAATTACGCTGATAGTGTTAGCGTTCACGATAACACCCCGCGCGTCATCTGCCGCCCCCCCCCAGGAGTTTACGAATACTGTTGGGATGAAATTCAAGTTGCTTCCTGCTGGCGAGTTCACTATGGGGACACCTGTATCGGATAACGACGCGTTGGACTGTGAACGGCCACAACACAGAGTTCGCATCACGAAGCCATTTTACCTTGGTGCGACCGAAGTGACACAGGAACAATACAAAAGGGTTCAGGGCAAGGCCCCTTCACTCTTCAAAGGCGTTACCCTCCCCGTGGAGCGAATTAGCTGGAACGATGCCGCGACATTCTGCAAGAAACTCTCCGCGACAGAGTGCCGAACATACCGTCTTCCAACAGAAGCCGAATGGGAGTATGCCTGTCGTGCTGGGAGCAGAATGCGTTACTTCTTCGGAGACGAGAAAACGTTGTTGGACAAATACGCTTGGTTTTCGCAGAACTCTGGGCGGAAAACGCATCCCGTTGGCGAAAAGAAGCCAAATGATTGGGGGCTATACGACATGTACGGCAACGTGTTTGAGTGGTGTAGCGACTCATGGCGGAGTGACTACTACATGAGCTCGCCTAGGGATGACCCCGGAGGCCCAGCGATCGACTTCACGCGCGTGCTCCGAGGGGGGGCGTTTGCGTCTCCAGCCCCGCGATGCCGTTCGGCGTTTCGCCTCTTTTTTCCCAAATCGTTCCACACTAAACACGTCGGGTGTCTTGGATTTCGCGTTGCGGCTTCTCAGGAACAAGAGCAGCAACAAACTCAAGTCAGCGAAACCGGAAAGGGGAACATTTGCTCTGTCCCCAAAGGAGAAGAGTAGGAAAGCAGTTAGGCCGTAACGGTGAGGAAGGCCGTGGCGCAAGCGGCGAGGGAGTGATGGCAGAATCGCCAGTGACTCTATACTAAAGGGGAAAAGTAATGCGCGGGTCTTCTCCCCCGAAGCGCGCTGGAGCGAGGAGGAGCGGCGTTCGGGCAAGCGCGACACCGTCCGACGCGTTGCCCAGCACACAA
>JAJSAJ010000600.1 GCA_024274855.1 Planctomycetota bacterium
CTGAAGGGCGATGTCGCAAACGCTGTGTGGCTACCCTGCAAGACCGTTGCGCAAGCGTGGCAGGACTTTGTGAAGACGGGCACTGTTCGCGACACGACACCCCCCTCGCGGCCAACCGAAGTCAAAGTGGATAGGGTAAGCGGCACGATCACTTGGAAGGCGTCCGTGGATTTTCAAAGCGGACTCCAGGCATTTGTTATCGAACGAGACGGCAAACGAATCGGCCGGATTCCAGAAAAACCACAAGATCGCTTTGGCCGCTCGCTGTTCCAGGGAATGAGTTACGGTGATACGCCAGAAATGCCGCTAGTGAGATTTCAGTTCGTCGACATGGCTGCCAGAAAAGGACAATCTCATGACTATCGTATCGTCGCCATTAACGGCGCCGGCCTATGTTCGCAGTGACAGAACTTTGCCGATTGATTCAACCGTCGAATGACGGCATCGGACCATGGAAAGCTGAAAACCCATGGCCCATCCTGCACGTCATCGTGCAGCAACAGCGGATCCATTCAATCAAATAGCTACAGGTTATACGTCTCACACAACGCAGGAGGAGCGTCACTATGAAACGGGATTCTTATTTCAACAACCGCTCGAAAATGCATTTCACCGCAAACTTGTCCCATGGCGAATCACGCTGTCCATCAGCCAATGAACACGCAGTATTACGCAAGACATCGTTTTGCATTTGTTTGATCGTTCTTGGTGGATTTGCGGCGCGGCCAAGTTGTTTGCCGGCAGCCGATTTACAAGTCGGTATCGCTACAATCGACATCACTCCGCCGTTAGATTACCGGATGAGCGGATACTTCCACGAACGGTGTAACACCGGCACGCACGATCCTTTACAAGCAAAAGCGATTGTGTTCGAACAAGGTGACACGAAGGCGGCTCTTGTCTTTTGCGATATTATTGCTATCACTCTCGATGTATCAAAACGGACCCGACAGATCGCTTCAACAAGGACCGGCATTCCCGCTGAGCATATCGCCATTGCGGCAACCCATAGTCATACGGGACCGCTTTATCACGGTGTGCTTCGAAATCGATTCCACGAAGAGGCCATCGCCAAACTGAAGAATGATCCGCATGAGACGATCGACTACCCGACTGCGCTTGTCGACAAATTGGCGATCGTCATTCAACATGCGCAACAGGCTTTACGCCCGGTTCACATTCGAGCAGGCATGACCCAACAACACGGCCTCTCGTTCAATCGTCGATTCCATATGAAAAAGGGGCCTGTCCGTTTCAATCCGGGCGTGTTGAATCCGGATATTGTTCGAGTGGCTGGTCCCATCGATCCGGAAGTAGGCATTCTTGCCTTTGAAGGGACGTCGGCAAAATCGCCATTTGCGTCGCTTACGGTTTTCGCCTTGCACTTAGACACGACTGGCGGAACGCTCTACAGTGCCGATTTCCCTTACTACTTCGAACAATCGCTCCGTGCCGAGTTGGGGGGCAACTTTGTATCGATTTTTGGAAATGGAACTTGTGGCGACATCAACCATCTGAATTTTCTCAGCAAGGCTCCTCGGCTCAAGACACGGACGATCGGCGAGGGGCTAGCCGCCACGGTGCTGGCCAAATGGCCTTCGCTCAAGCGAGTCGAAAAACCGTCGCTTGCCGTGCGAAGTGAAGTGGTGACGGTACCACTTCAAAAGTTCAGCGAAGAGGACGTGACGTGGGCTGAAGGATACCTGAAAGATGTTGGTAATCCCAAAATGCCGTTTCTGGAACGGGTTAAAGCGTGCACGATTCTCGACCTGCAACTTCGTGGAGGCGATACCGTTCCGCTCGAGGTGCAAGTGTTTCGTTTGAACAACGAGGTGGCTATTGTTACTTTACCAGGGGAGATATTTGTTGACCTCGGATTGGCCATCAAGAAAATGTCGCCCTTTGCACAGACGA
Source organism: Planctomycetota bacterium (assembly GCA_024274855.1). Taxonomy (GTDB): domain Bacteria; phylum Planctomycetota; class Planctomycetia; order Pirellulales; family Pirellulaceae; genus JAJSAJ01. The sequence goes on from JAJSAJ010000600.1 coordinate 1,915, forward strand.
TGGTCGTTGCACTCACCAACGATTGCCCCGGCTACATTCCCACGAAGAAAGCCTTCTCCGAAGGGAGTTATGAAACGGTGAATAGTCGCGTTCAGCCGGGTGGTGGGGAACGCCTCGTGGAAATCGCAGACCGATTGCTCAACCAACTGAAACAAGAGATAAAGTAAATGCATTGGAGTCAGAAGTGGTCGGGCCATGGCACGTATTCTATTCTTGCTACTCCTTAATGTCAACAAAGAACAAGGTCTGACCCCTGTTTTGGACTGACCCCTGTTTTGGAGGGAGACTCTGGTGACTTGGGTGGACGCAAACGCGCCATACCGCTCAACCTATTACCAGTACTTCGATTCAGATGGCAAGCTGCTCCCCAATCCCAGACGCGTTCGGGTCGCACTCGATCCACCGTTGAAACGAGGCAAGAAGACTTATCGGATCACGTTGGCAGAGTAGCCAGCAGGAGCATCGTCCGCTGCATAAACAACTCGGGCGCGGAAATGGGCAGAACTAAAGGGTACCGATGAGACGCCGTGCAACCAGCGTCACTTCCATGGTGAGCCTGCTCGCGGTCATTCCGGACTTAACGCTCGTTACCTGATGCGGCGTGTTGCCAACTCGAAGCTAAGTCATTCGGAATTAATGTTCGAATAGTAGACTGGGAGCAAGGATCGATCGCAGATCGATACTTGACACGAACCGGACCGGCATGAAAGAGGGTCTGTTTGTGTCGGTGCATCATATCTCTCGATCATTTGCCTTGTTCCGGCGGCCAATGAACGAGAGTACGAGTGAAAGGATCCCACTTACAAGCAGCCCGGAACCGCCGCCCAGTATCCAGACGATTTCATCTTCCTCAACCTGCGTTGTCCCCAAACAGAGAAAAAGGACTCCAGCTACGATGCCTGCAACACCCGTCCCCGAAGCCAACACCGCAAAAATCCGAGCGATCACTCGGAGGACGATCGGTTTCCAGATACAAAGGGCAACCAGGCCAATAAGGGCGACCGAAGCAATTGCCGATATGATGAAAGGCATCGCACTGTTCTCCATCAACATCCAGTAGGGAAGTTTCATTCCGACTCGGATGGATACGACTCAAGCCTAGACAGCACGGGCGACCGAAGAGCGTCCCTTGCGATTCCCGTGGCGCGTCGACGCCTGACGGTGGTCGCGGAGCCGGGTTGTGCACAACCGGCGCGGTTGCAATTTGCGAGACAATTGCACCGTTGGCTATTTGAGGTATTTGTCGAAAAATGCGATAACTTCTGGTCGGAGATCACGTTGCTTGGGCTGAAGGTGAAAACTGTGTGGCGCACCCTCGATAATAATCAGTCGGCTTTGCACGCCGATTTCCTTGGCCGCCTGGCAGAAACGCCGGGATTGGTCTGGCGGCGTTGTCTTGTCGGCCGTGCCGTGCAGGATCAGCATGGGCGGATCGTCCTTCGACAGCTGTTTGATGGGCGAGGCCGAGTCCCAAACAGCGGGTGCTTCCGCCTGTGGCTTGGTGAACATTGGCAGGTTTGGATAGGGTCTGGGTGGGACTTGCCCCTCCCATGTGGAAACGCAGTGCGGGTACATGGGCACCGCAGCCTGAATGCGGCAAGAGTAATCCGCGTCCTCCATCGGATCGATGCCCACCTCGGGCCCGCTGACCGCCAGCAGGGCTGTTAGATGCCCGCCTGCCGATCCGCCGATGGCACCGATATGCTGGCGATCGAGTTGGAATCGATTGGCGTTTTTTCGTAGCCAACGCACCGCCCGTTTGCAGTCTTGGATGTTTCGTGGAAAAGTCGGCGAGCCGATCTTGGCCAAGGCATAGTTGATCGACATGCAGACATAGCCATGCAATGCGAGTGTCGTGCCGATGTTTACTTCGCGACTCGCCCCTTTGTCGCCACCTGTCCACCCGCCGCCATGAATGATTACGATGCCTGGGTACTTCTTCCCCGGTTCGAACGTGGGTGGCAGATAGAGATCCGCTTTCTCCTTGCGATCCGGTCCAAGGTAGGCCACATTCTTTTTGACACGGACTGCGGGCTTTTTGACAGGGGCTTCGGGCGGCTCCGGAACGATATCGCGCACGAAGATATTGCGCCAGCGGATTTCCCCACCATGCGTTTGCAGCATGATTGGGTCTTTGATAGGCAAAGGCTGCGAGCGATCCCAGTAGTTCTCCATCACGGCGCCGTCGACGACCAGTTTGTTATTTAACCACACCCAAGTCCGGTTGCCGATCTGGCGGATGCGAAAAAGGTTCCATTCACCGAACGGCCTGTCGGCGCGCACAAGCGGGTCGCGCCCCGGTGTCCCGGGAGTGTTGTTAAAAGGGCCGCCCGAGCCCAGGTGTGGTTTGCGAGTCGGATTCTTCGGATCGAAGACCTGATTCCAATCCCAGATTTGTACCTGCGGAGTGCCTCTCAGATAGATGCCGCTGTCGGCCTTCGGTACGGTCTTGTATTCGAGCAACAGCTCGATATTCCCAAACTCTTCGTCGGTCGTGGCATACGGACCATGCCCGTCGTTGACCATCGCGTCCTGCTCGACGCGCCAATGTTTCGGAAACTCTGTGCGCTGTTGAGCAAGGTTCACGGCTTTTTTGTCTCCGGTCAGCCTGGCAGCGCGATGTGGATTAAGTCCATGCCAGCCTGATAGGTCGTGACCGTTGAAGATTGGTCGGAAACCCTTTGGGGGAATAGGGTCGGCGGCCTGCAACGTCGTCAGTTGTACGAACAGGATCAAATTCAGGACGAACTTGGCAAAACAATGCATTGGGGTCAGACCTTGTTCTTTGTTGTCTGTGTGATTTGAGACCACGTCATCTCGGAAGATCGCTTAGCAGATCGCTTAGCGCGCATACCCACGCGACATCACGTGATAGATCGCGCCGGCGTACTCTATTCGAAGTGGTCGGGCCATGGCACGTATTCTATTCTTGCTACTCGTCCATGTCAACAAAGAACAAGGTCTGACCCCGAGTCGCTCCGAGACCAATAAACAGAGTAATCAATCCGGCCATGACATTTTCCTTTTGCGGAGAGCCGTGTGTCGGCATGAGCCTGGTGCAAATTGCACGGGGCCTCGAACCAACTTCGAGCTACCGTCGTGTTTGCGTGAACTGCCATGGGACGCACGATCAGTCCGGTTCGTTTGGGTGCGGTCGCCGCTTCTGGCACGGTGATCGGTTTCAGCGGCCCCTCAACTTCTCCTCTAACCGGTGGTCAAGGTCTGCCTCCATAAGTTGCTCGAACGTGATGTCCACGTCGTGCCTCTCGGCCTGCATCAAACGTCTGTAACGACGCTGTACTTCTTGACGTAGTCCGGATCAATATCCACACCGATGCCAGGCCCGGTCGGGACCTTGATCCTTCCGTCTTCTACTCGAAGGGAAGACGTCTTGCACTCGATCGGCAGGTTCGTATAGCCCTTGAATTCAATATGTGGTCCGGCATTGGGCATGGCGGAAACCAAGTGCAGCATGTAGATGAAGCCGAATCCGCCGGACAAGTGTGGGATGCACTTCTTGTTCATGACTGCTCCCATCCGCGCCACTTTCAGCGATCGGATCATGCCGCCAAAGTAGTAATGGTCCGGCTGAACGATATCGAGGCCTTCATTGGCCAGCAGCCAGCGAAAGGCAGCGATGCTGTGCTGCTGTTCGCCCCCTGCAACCGGAATCGAAAGCGCATCCGCGACCCGCTTGGTCCCCTCGAGCCAATCGAAAAATACCGGTTCTTCGAAGTAGCTGTAGTTGTATTCTTCGAGCAAGTGACCCACGCGAATCGCTTCGTCCGGGTCTTTGTAATAGCCGTTTGCGTCGGCGTAGAGCGCCATGTCGTCACCGAAGGTTTTCCGAATGAGTGGAATGATCGCTTCGGTCCTGCCGGCTGGCCCTTTCGCGTCCAGGTCCTTGGTCATGAAC
>JAJSAJ010000601.1 GCA_024274855.1 Planctomycetota bacterium
GCCGGTGCCTGGTGGGCGTCGCGTATTGAAACGTTCAACACCAGCCACGCCCGAGTCTCGCTGATTACGCAGAAGTTCGACTTGCTTTCCGCTGATGTATTCGGCAGAGCCATGGACGAGCAGCTTGTCGGTTTGGATCGTGTGCAACTTGTCCATCAGCTGTTGCCGGATGTTGTCGATGCCAAGCAGGCGTTCGCTGATGGAAAACCGACGTTTGACGACCAACTGGCCCTCGTATTACACTTTTCGGCCAGCCAGCAATGGGACCGCGTCTTAGTGCATCTTCGGGGTGTAGAGCGACTTGCGGCAAAGAAACCGGGCGTGCGCTGGATTCGATACGGCGTCCTGCGTGACCGTCGTCGAACTGAAGAACTGAAGAACGCTCTCTTGCAAGAAGCAACACAACTGGCGAAGAACCAAGCCGAGTCAGACTTCTTTCTGGCTGGCTTTATTCGCCAAGGAGCGTCCAAGGTATTGGCCGCCAACGAGATGTTGGAGTTGCTCGATGCGTTGAAACCGGTCTACCTGCGGCAGCCCGACTATCAGCATTCGATCAAGAGCTGGACACAGATGCGAGTCGGCTACTTGAACCAGACGGAGCGGGCCATCAAAGCACTTGATTTGCTGAGACAACTGGCCACGGACTATCCTCATGATGCCAACGTACAGCAACAATATGCTCAAGCCCTTTTCCAAATTGGCCGGCGAGCACCTGCGTACGAGGTACTCGATCGTGCCCTTGCCAGCCAGCGTGCCAAATGGAACGACTCGGAACAGGATTCACTAAGCAATACGTATGCTCAATTGCTGCGATCCGAAGGACGTTATGACAAGTTGACCGACTTTCTGGCGGAATGGGTGAGTCATTCTCCGAACGGCAGCTCGCCTTACCAGCAGTACTTGACGGCCTTGCTCCGCTTGGATCGTACCGACAAGGCCGGCATGCTGATGGGCGGTTGGCTGAAACAGGGACAGGTCAAGGCGAAGCTCTCGCCTACCGCTCTCGGAAGACTTCAGGCCGCTGTCTCGCAAATGCTGGGCAATGGATACAATATGTCTGCCAACCGCATGGATCCGCAGTGGCAGCATCCCTTGGCTGAGGCCGTCTTGTATTTTGCCAAACAGGGCGTTCACCTTGATACGGCCAACCGTATCATGGGCAACTCGCACTTCCGTCGCGCCGATGCGTGCCGCAGGGTGCGGAAAGAAGTCGCCGGCCTGCTTACAGCTCGCATTGGCACACTCAGTCCAACTCAGATTCAACACATGGTCAATTGGATCTCGTCGAATGATCCACCCGTTTCCCGCGACACGTGGACGCGAGTCGGAAATGGGCTGCTTAAGCGATGGTCGACTGAGTCGGATCCGGATATGCGGCACCAACTCGGGTCAAGTCTGGCAAGCGTGTTACAAAAAGTCGGCATGGCTCCCTATCTGGAGTACTTGCGGCGGCAAGTTCAACAGGGCCCGATAGACTACCGCACGGCCTATGTCAGGCAGTTGTTCAATGTCTTGACAACACAACAATGGACAGTCGAAAACGAAAATGAGGCTTTCGAGCTGTTGCAACAGACATCCGATTCCAAGGACTCTGTGAGGAAGTTGACCGAACAGGTCGGGCATCTTCATCAATTGACGGATCGAATGGGCCAACTCCGTTTCAATGCGCTGATGCGGCTTGTTGAACACCCCGAGAATCTTACTCGCACAGAATTGCGGGACCGGCGTGCCGCGAATCTCAAGGCCGCTCGCCAGGGTCTTGCAGATCATTTGGCCAACGTTGCCGATCGCCTTTCCGGCTCGCTTGCCGGCTGGATGGTTGTCGAGCGTCTGTATCTGGACATTCGTACCGGTCGCGAACTGCAGCGTGTTGCCGAGTCATGTTGGGAGATCGTGGGCTCGGCACCTCGGAGGGTGGACACAAAGTTGAACGACCTGCAGCAAATCGAGGAACTTCGGCGTGGGCGCTGCCTTATGATGCTCGCCAATCTGGCTGTCCGACAGAACGCGGATCCTTCACTCGCATCGCGGTTGCTCGACTATTTCGCGAAACGTATCGAATCCAATCGGGCCGCCGGCTACTGGAAACTGCTCACATTCGAACTGCTGGTCGCATTGGATCGACCCGAGCAATTGCAACAGCTACTGGAACGATGGATCCAACAGGATGCCCCGGACAGCCGCTGGCGAGTTGCGTTGGCCTACCTTCTGGCTGAACAGGGAAAGATCAAACAAGCGATTGGTTTGATGGAAAAGGTCAAGGCGGACGATGAACTCGGACCGGCGGACTATCGTGTTCTGGCCAATTGGTACATGGCGGTGGATCGCCGCGACAAGTACGAACAGGCACTGGTCGACGCCCTCATGACGATGCAAGAGTGGAAGATGAGTAACTGGCTTGCCAGCGGACTTGGCCACTGGCAACAACCCACGGGTCGAATGCCCGACGAACTGGATAAGAATGTCCTTCGTCTCTTCGCGGCGTTGTTTCGGAAATCGCAAAACCCCGAGAACTATGTGTCCTATCTTCAGCAATACTATCTAGCCACACGCGATTTTCGGCTCTTGGAAACGCTTGCCGATTCCGTTGTCGGCCATACGGCCGGGCAGGTCTATCCACTTCTTGGCCGAATGCAATCGGTCCTGGCGGAGGTGCGTGACGAAGCGACCGTCGATGCGATCGTCGAGCATCTGCGGACCAAGACGCGTTCCCGAGTGTCGACCGATGTGGATCGCCGCGCGCTCGATTTGCTGGAACTGTGTGTCGAGCGTCGAGCGGCCGAATTGCTTGACCAACCCGGCCCGCACGCCGACAAGGCACTGGCCGCCATGAAGCGGGCGTTTGATCGGAAGTGGGCGAAGGGCGAGCCTCGTCAGGTTGCCGGTTTCCTGGCCGCATTGGGTCGCATTCCGCGTAAACCGCTTGCCGACGAGCAGCTTCGCGAATTGGACCTTCTTCTCACCCGTGAACCGGGTGGAACAATCGATCACCTGATGATCGGGCTGGCTCTGGCACGGTGTCACTGGAGCTACACGCGACGCGATACGGCGGTTGATCTGCTGGAGTCCGAGCTGCAGCAGTACGAAATGGTGAATGCCGGAATTCTGCTAGCGCATGCAAACGATGCGCTCGGTATGCTGGTTGATTACCTGGAGCAAATGCGGCACTATGCACGGGCCGAACAATTGTTGCTGCGACAACTGGAACATCCAGTCAACAATCAACAGAAGAAATGGATCAAGAGCCGGCTGTATCAACTGTATCAAGAAGCGTTAGCTCATAACGGGCTCGTCTCCCTCGGAACCGGACAGACGCTTTATCAGGCCGTGCAACGCCGGCTGCTTGACCAGCTGAACACGGGAGACCCGTCCTATCGTCAGAGCATGGTCGGTCGACTTTGCGGTTTCTATCGTGTTGCCCAACAGAAGAAGCTGAATGGTGTGATCAAAGACCTCAAAGTGTTCGCCTTCCAACGTCTTCCCCACGTCCTCGAGATGCAGGCGGATGGTGGCCAGCAGATGATCTCCAACGTCGCCGATGTGCTGCATGATCTGACCAGTCCGCTCGAGGGACTTCGGTTGCTCGTCACGCGGATTGAAACCGAACCCGCGTGGCTTCAGTATGCCGACCAGGATGGATGGAACCGGTTCGGCTGGAATCTCGCGTATTGGCGTCACCAAGTGAAAGATCTTGGAGATCTTGACAGCCGCCTGTTGAAGATCGCCCGGGATGAACTACGGCGAGATCTCCAGTCGCGGCGGGTCCGTCAACGGCAGATGTACCACCGTCACAATAGCTATTTCTGGAACGAAAAGGCCGACGCATTTGCGGAGACAGCCGAACAAGTCTATAGCCAGAACCGGAAATCCGGCAGTTCTGTGAAATACATTGCCACCTACCTGTTCGACGGCTTGCAACGGTACGATCTAGCGATCGAACTCCTGTTCGTTGCCTTGCAAGACCGTGTCTTGGATCAGGCGGGAAAGCGCCAGTTGGTCCGATACCTTCATCAGCGAAATCGATTTGGCGAATCGATCGATCTGTTGCAGCAGCTGGTCAAGCAAACGCCGAACACGCTTAACTACTGTGTCCAGTTGATGCACGCCTATTTCAAGACCAAGCGAAACAAGCAGCTGCTGGACCTGCTGGCCAAGACTGACAAGTACTATCACGAAGAAGGTCGCTGGGCTGAATCATCCGCCGCGACACTTGCCGCAAGCTGCTTGGAGAATCAGCTATATCAACAATCAGCTGCCTACTATCGCGAAGCCATTGCATTGCATCAGCAGACGAATCCTGGACGTGGCATTGGCGACAGTACGCTCTCCACGTACTACCGATCACAAGCATCGGCCTATATCGGCCTTGCAAGGTTGCCCGGGATTTCCAAGACGCGGCAGACAAAGTACACCACTCAGGCGGTTGACGCGGCTGCCAGCGCCGTTGTCAGTTGGGGCCCGAGTCACAAGAATCGAAAGAAAGCACTTACCGCACTTCGACACGTGCTTGCCCAGGCACCCGACCTGGATGCGTACGTGGCGGAAATGAACCGTCAAGCCGAGCAGATCGGTCTGCACAGCCCGATCCTGCACAAGGCAATCGGTACCGTCTGGCTGGAGAGGAGCCAACCCGAAAAGGCTATCGAACAACTGAAACTGACTGTCGAATTGCAATCAAACGACTTGGAAACCCGCAAGACGCTGAGCACGTGTTATGACCGATTGAAAGATCCAAAGCGAGCTGCCGAGCAGGTAATGGAAATGGCTCGGCAAGCAACGAGAGACATCCAGATCTATCGCGATCTTGGCGATCGGTGCCTGAAACTCGAGCGTCCGGAGCAGGCCGAGCGAGCCTATACGTCGATCGTCGACGTGCTGCCCAACGAAAGCGAAAGCCACGCGATGCTTGCCGAGATTCGACAACAGCAGAACCGATGGGACGATGCGATCCGACAGTGGCAGCAAGTGGCTCGACTCCGATCACTCGAACCAACCGGACTGCTGAAACTGGCCTCCGCTCAGATCCACCAGAAGCAGACGGATCAGGCCAGGCAGA